>DATFGJ010000444.1:0-12222 GCA_035249585.1 Lacipirellulaceae bacterium | reverse complement strand
GGCGGCTCGGAAATCGTCAACGCCGGCGAGGAGCGCAGCGTTGCGCACGCCGTAGCAAAGCGTGACGTGCTCGGCGCGCGGCGCCGTTCGCGGTGGATCGCCATATTGACGCAGGCCGAGATATTCTTGTGCGAGCGCGAGGAACGGCGTCTGGCCGATGCCGCCGGCGACCATAATCAGGTGCTTCGTGGGAATCGGCGGAAAACCGTTGCCGAGAGGCCCCCAGATATCGAGCTCGCTGCCCGCTGCCTGCTCGGCGAGCCGGCGCGTCATGCGGCCAAGCGTGAGATAAACGATGTCCAGCGCAGTGAAGTCGCCATTGTCGCCCGGCACCGTGTCGTAGAGCGCCAGCGGCCGCGCCAGCAGCGGATCATTGCAATCGCTGAAGCGCAGCATGATAAACTGGCCGGGCAGGATGGGCCCGGCGATTTCGGGGCACTCGACGCGCAGCCGGTAGATGGCATCCGTTAAGCGGACATTTTCCACAATTTGGACGCGGCGTTGACAAGCCCGATCCGCATAGAAGTCGGCATGAAGCGGGTTGTGCTGCGAGTTATCGGCCATGCCTGAAAACCGCTCCGGATGCTTACCACGAAGAACACGAAGGACACGAAGCGGTGAAAAGCCTGGGCCGGGCTCGAACTCGGCTCGCACGTAATATAGTGCGGGCCTCAGCGGATTACTTTCCTGGTTCCTTTGTGCCCTTTGTGCCCTTTGTGTCCTTGGTGTCCTTGGTGTCCTTTGTGGTTGATTCTTGGACCGGAACGTTTGAGCGCGTCGCCATTTGTGGGCCGGCGATCATCAGCGGGCGAGTGGCCGTGCGCGACCGCGCGCTGGAGCGATTGGATCTCTTTTTTGGTGAGCGGCCGGACGGCGCCAGTGGGTAGTTCGCCGAGTCGGACCGGGCCGACGGCGATGCGCTTGAGGCGCTGCACCTTGTGGCCGACCCGGGCCAAGAGGCGGCGGACTTCCCGGTTGCGGCCTTCGTCAAGGACCATCTCCAGGATCGTCGACCGCTTGCCGCGGCTCTTGATACGTACGTGCTTGGCCTTGGCGAAGCCCTCGGCCAGGTGCATGCCGCGGTGGAGCTGGGCGAGCACCTCGCGCTCGACCTGGCCGGCAACCTGCACCTGATAGATCTTCTCGACGCCGTGCCGGGGATGTGTAAGGCCGTTGGCCAGCTCGCCGTCGTTGGTCACCAGAATCAGACCCTCGCTGGAGATGTCGAGCCGGCCGACGGCGAACACGCGGGGCAAATTGGGCGGCAAGAGGTCAATGACCCGCGGGCGGCCGGACGGGTCGCGCGACGTGGAAACGACGCCCTCCGGCTTGTTCACGGCAAAGTAGACTAGCTTCGGCCGAGGCAAAGCCTCGCCGTCGATGCGGATTTCCTGCCGCTGGGGGTCGACGCGCGTCCCGAGCTGCGTGACGACTTGGCGGTCGACCTCGACCCGACCTTCGAGAATGAGCTGCTCGCATTCCCGACGGCTGGCGATGCCAGCGGCCGCCAGCACTTTTTGCAAGCGCTCGCCGCCGGCTGATTCAAGATCGGGATCGCCCGAAACCATGCGCGCGGATATATCTTCCAAACCACGTTTTCGGCGCGCACGTTGGTCGCCCTGTCGTCGCATAGGTTTGTAGCGCGAGCGATCGTGAATGTGTCGCGGCATGATCTGGGGGTGCCGAATGCCACGAGGGAATAGCAGCTGTGGAACGATTAATGATATGCGGCGGTTTGCTCGTTTCACAGAGCCGCCGGGCGCGGGAGTGGCGGACCGCTCAGTCGCAAGCAGCTATTAGGCGGCTTCGTGGCTGCCAGCTAGGTTCAAAGTGGGCAGTTGAGTGAAGGCCAGGTTAAGAAAACTTCGGCCTGCCGGCAAAATGCTGGGGCCGTCGTTACGAATCAATTTATGGCGTTTGTGGCGAAATGTGGATAAACTATCGGGTAGGCTCCAGAGCCTGTCGGCTGGCCGAAACAAGCATGGCGGCGGGAACCTTGAGACCGACCTGGCGGTCTATTGGGGACGTACATTAGGCTCGCAGGCGCTGTTCCAACCCTAGAGGGAGCGGTGGCATGGGCAACCGGATCTTTGTCGGCGTGGTCACGTTGTTGTGGGCCGGGACAATGTCGTGGCTGATGGTGGCGCGCATCCTCCCGCCGTTCTTTGATGGCGAGCCGCCCGGCCACGGGGTGACGAACGTCGAAGAGCCCGTTTGCTGGAAGATCGAATACGCGGGCCGGCCGGTGGGCCATGCGGTGAGCCAGGCTGTTCCGGGCGCCCTCGGCACGACCGAAATCCACAGCCGGGTGCTGCTTGAAGACATCTCGATCCGCGAGCTCGCGCCGCAATGGATGGGCAGCCTGGTGCGCGGGCTGGGGCAGATATCGCTGGATACGCGCACTGCCCTGACGCTCGATTCGCTCGGCAACCTCTCGTCGTTCGACACGAAGGTGCGGCTGAACAATCTGCCGCTGGTGATGAAAGTGCAAGGCCGGGTCGTCGAGGCGGAACTTCGGGTGAAGATTCAATCGGGCGAGGTGACGCACGAAGTGAGTTACCCGGTGCCCAAGCAGTCCCTCTCGGCCAACGAGCTGATTCCTGAGCCCAAGCTTTTGCAGGTATACGTCGGCCGGAAGTGGCAGCAAGAGGTGTTCAGCCCGTTCCGGCCACCGACGAACTCAATGGAGATTCTTCAAGCAGAAGTGGTCGAGGAGGGTGTGCTCGAACAGAACGGCGAGACGATTAAGGCGCGTAAGATCGAGTTTCGAACTCTGTCGGCCGCCGGCGTCGCGGCCGACAACACGCTGCGAGCCGTGGTTTGGGTCGCCGAGGACGGCACGGTGCTGCGGCAGGACATGTACCTGATGACCGCCAAGCTGCGGTTCGAGCGATCGACCGATCCCAAGATGCTGGAAATGGCCAAAAATCTGCTGGATCTCGAGAACGTCGCCACTCTTCCCATGCCGCAGTCTTCTCTGTGATGATCGAATTCCAGCAGGTGAGCCGCTCGTACGGCGAGAAGTTAGCAGTCGACAATTTGAGTTTAAGCATCGCGGCGGGCGAATTGTATTCGCTGCTCGGGCACAATGGTGCGGGCAAAACGACGGCCATCAAAATCCTTGTCGGGCTGATGCGGCCGGGCACCGGAGCAGTCCGGGTCGGTGGTTTCGACGTCGTGACGTGTACGCGACAGGCGGTGGCCCTGATTGGGTACGTGCCGGACCAGCCGTTTCTTTACGACAAGCTTTCCGGGCGCGAAGTACTACAATTCGTCGGCCGCATGTACGGGCTCGACCAGCAGCAAACGGCTCGGGCGATCGAACGCGAGGTCGAGCGGTTCGAACTGGCGGAATTCGTCGACGAGCTTACAGAATCGTACTCCCATGGGATGAAGCAGCGGACCGTGTTCGCGTCGGCGCTGCTTTGCCGGCCGCGCGTGTTGGTGGTCGACGAGCCGATGGTGGGCCTGGATCCGCACAGCATTCGATTGGTGAAGGATTTGCTCAAATTGGAAGTGGCCGATGGTATGTGTGTGCTCATGTCGACCCACACGCTGTCGGCCGCCGAGGAGATTTCCAATCGCATTGGCATCATGAGCCATGGCCGGCTGGTGTTCGACGGCACGGTGAGCGAGCTGCGGCAGCGGTTCGGCGGCGAGCAGCAATCGTTGGAGGCGATGTACCTGGCGCTGACGGCGGCCGGAAACAATGCCGCGGGCGCGACTCATCTTAAGGGTTCTGGGAGAGCAGTTCGTATCACCAATGAGTGAGCTTGCCGTTCCAACGCCGCTGGATCGCTTGGCAGCAGGTCCGTCTTCCGGGTCGCAGCTGCCGACCGAGGATCGTGAGGCTCAGCTCTTGTGGCGGCTGCGGTACAGCGTTGCCCGCACGCGGCTGCGGCAACTTTTGACGACGGCAAGGCTGCGCACGGCACTGGTAACCGGGCTGAGCCTGTTTTTCTGGACCGGCTTATTCCTGTTGTTTTACGAGGGCTTCACGTTCATCGTGGACAACGTTGGAATGGCCGGGGCGACGTATCATGCGCCGACTGTGCGCTTCGTGTTCCATTTGTTCTTTGCCTCGCTCAACGTGATGCTCGTGTTCTCGTCGGGCATCATCCTGTATACGAGCCTGTACAATTCGCCTGAGACGCAGTATTTGCTGACACTGCCGATTCGCTCCGAGCGAATCGTGCTCTACAAGTTTCAGGAAGCCGTGTTTTACAGTAGCTGGGGGTTTTTTCTTTTGGCGAGTCCGATCATGATCGCTTACGGCATCGTGGTCGGGGCGCCGTGGTCGTACTATGTATTGCTGTTGCCATTGATCATCGCGTTCGTGTCGATACCCTGCGGCGTGGGGGCAATTCTGTGCCTGCTCGTCATTCACAGGCTGCCGAAACTGCGAAAGATCGTGGTATTTGGCGCGGCGTTCGCCGTTCTGGCGATCGCCGGGCCGCTCATCTGGCGCACGATCAGCAGCCCGCAGTCGCGGCTGTTTGGCAGCGAATGGTTTCAGGAAACTCTGTACCGGTTTCGATTCACGCAACAGGAATGGCTGCCCAGCACGTGGCTGACGAATGGGCTGCTGGAGGCGGCGCGGATCCGGGCCGTCGGCATTACCAGCAATGTGACCGATCTCCCCGTCGTGCAAAGCACGCTGTACCTTGCCCTGTTGATCTCGAACGCGCTATTCCTGCACGTGCTGACGGTGTGGGCGGCGAAGCGATTGTTTCGAGTCAGCTTTTCGAACTTTGCCGCCCGGCGGACGCGGCGCCGGCCTGTGCGGATGGCTTGGAGCGATCGCATCGCCCAGGCGCTATTGTTTGGGTTCCCCAAGCCGCTGCAGCTCTTGATCATCAAGGACTGGCAATTGCTTCGCCGCGACCCGGTCCAGTGGTCGCAGTTCTTGATCTTCTTCGGGCTGTTAGGGCTGTACTTTCTCAACGTCGACCGCTTCAACAATCCGCACAGCGACATCGGCTATATGACTTGGATCAACATGGTGAGCTTTTTGAACCTGGCGGTCGTAGGCTTGATCCTTTCTACGTTCACGACACGGTTCATTTATCCGATGATCAGCCTGGAAGGGCACTGCTTCTGGATTCTTGGGTTGCTGCCGGTCGAGCGCGATACGATCCTGTGGAGCAAGTTCTGGTTTGCTTCGCTGGGTTCGTGGGTGCCATGTGCTCTGCTGGTATTACTGAGCGATATGATGCTGCAGGTGCCCACGCTGGTGATCTGCGTGCATCAGCTGACGTGCGTGCTTTTATGCCTGGGCCTGGCGTCGATCGCGGTCGGCTTTGGGGCGATGATGCCGAATTTTCACGAGACGTCGCCGTCGAAAATCGCGGCCGGCTTCGGCGGCACGCTCAACCTGGTTCTCAGCGCGCTGTACATCATGGTCGTGGTGGTGCTCACCGCCCTGCCCTGCCATTTCTATCTGCTGGCCGGCAAAGGCCCCTGGGGATCGGAGTTTTTCAGCCCGCAATATCTCAAGATGTGGCTGATCGCCGGCACAGGCGCGGCCATCATCGTCGGCGCGATCGCCACAGTCATTCCGCTGCAGCGCGGCTTGCGGGCATTCCGGCAGCTTGAGTTCATTTGATTGCGGGGCGCGCCAGTCAATCTGTCGTGCTGCTTGTTGCGCGCCTGATTCGAAAAACCCGTCATACAAATTGCTCAGATCGATGCTACAATGAACGGAATATCTCCAGGTATCAACCTACGCACAAAAGATAAGTGGATTCGATACATGCCCTCGGTTCTCGATGCGTTACGGGTTTCCTTTGTATTACTTTGCATGCCATGCGTCGCGCTTTCGGTGAATCCAGCGCAGTGGCTCATTGTGGAGCAGTTGAATCGTGGGGACACGATGAAGACGTGGACGTCGCCCACCGCGATCGATCTCGACAAGATGGTGTGGGAGTACAGCTACGAAATCACCAAGGTCACCGGGACGGTGAACCTGGGTGTCTTTGGCGACGTCACGCAAGACATAACCAGCTCGATTCCTGAAGACGATCGCACCGGAATGGGCGAATCGCGCAATTTGCCGGCCGTCTTGCTCGATGAGATACTTTCCGAGCCGGAAAGCGGCACGTCGGCGCACGTGTTTGTGGAAGTCGACGATTTCGGCTTCGGCCAAGGAGTATTCAGCGATATTATGCTCGGTTCCATCGACGTGCCATTATTCGGCTCGCGGCCAATCCAACGAATCAACGTCGAAGCCCGCGTGGACATCGCTGGTTACGACTTTGGCGACTACGACCGCAGCGGAACCGTGAATGCCGACGATTACGCGTCGTGGCGAAGCTCCTTCGGTCAATCAGGCCCCGATCTTCCCGCCGACGGAAACGGCAACGGGACGGTGGACGCCGCCGATTATGTGTTGTGGCGCGCGAATTTTGGCCCTGGCGCCGGCGCGGGACCATCCATCGTCGGTGCCGTGCCGGAGCCTGCGACCGGAATGCTGTTAATTGCCGCCATTCTTTCCGGTGTAATCTTTGGGCGAACCCGTCGCGGGTGAATGCCCCGCCGTAGGCGAATTCGCAAGAATTCAGCTTGTAAATCACGACTGAACGCTCACTAGTTCAGCCGCCTGCGATGTCAGCGACGCTGGAGCGCTGGCTCGGCACAAGCAAAAACCATAAAATGAGGCCCATGGTGCGCATCGGCGCGGTCAACTATCTGAACAGCAAACCGCTTGTTTGCGGGTTGGAGGCGCTTGCGCCAGAAGTGAGATTGACCTTCGATTTGCCGAGCCGCTTGGCCGACTCGCTCTCCGCCTGCCGGCTGGACGTGGCTCTCATTCCCACCGTGGAGTACTTTCGAGCGCCTGGTTATCGCGTCGTTTCGGATGCTTGCGTGGCCTGCCGAGGCCCGGTGCTCAGCGTGAAGCTGCACTTTCGCGTGCCGCCGAACGAAGTGCGGCGCGTGGCGCTGGATGAAGGCTCGCGAACTAGCTCGGCACTCACGCAGATTCTACTGGCCGAGCTGCACGGCGTGCGGCCGAAGCTCGAACCGCTGCCGATTGGCTGCGGGTCGGACGCGTCGGACGCCGATGCGGTGTTGTTGATTGGCGACCGGGCGATTGTCGGCAGGGAGCCACCCAAAGGGTGCCCGGCCTGGAGCAGGGAGGCGGAGGAAGAGTTTTGCGAGATTTGGGACTTGGGCGAAGTGTGGTGCCGGTGGACTGCGCTGCCTTTTGTGTTTGCAATGTGGATTGCCCGGCCGGATGCGCAGGCTGTCGAGATTGCGCCGATGTTGAACGCCGCGCGGGACGACGGCCTGCGGCAGCTCGCGCGGATTGCCGCGCAGGAGGCCAATGTGCTAGGGATTTCGCGAGAGTTGGCCCATCGTTACCTGCGCGATAATTTGCACTTCAAGCTAGGCCGCAAGGAGCGTGCCGGGCTGCGAATGTTCTATCAATTGTGCGTGAAGCATGGACTCGCGCCCGCCGGGCTCGAACCGACACTCGACAGCTACACGGATTATGGTTGCGCTGCGACGTAACATCGATGTGCTCGACAAGGCCGTGGCCGGCGAGAGGTTGACGCCTGCCGAAGGCTTGCGCCTTTTGGAGTCGCACGATCTGGCGGCGCTGGGCCGGGCTGCCGACGAAGTCACGCGGCGGCTGCATCCCGAGAACTATCGCACTTACAACATCGACCGCAATATCAACTACACGAATGTCTGCGCGGCCGTGTGCGATTTCTGTGCCTTCTATCGCGCGCCGAAGTCTTCGGAAGGTTACGTACTGGAGCGCAAGGAGCTGCTGCAAAAGATTCAGGAGACGGTTGAGCTTGGCGGCGATCAAATTCTCATGCAAGGTGGGCTCCATCCGGAGTTCAAGCTCGAGTGGTATGAGCAGTTGCTGCGTGATATCAAGTTGCGATTCCCGCAGGTCAATATCCACGGCTTCAGCCCGCCGGAGATTTATCACTTCACCAAGGTGTCGAAGCTGCCGCTGCGCACGGTGCTCCAGCGGCTTAAGAATGCCGGACTGGGCAGCCTGCCTGGTGGCGGCGCTGAAATTCTTGTCGATCGCGTGCGTCGGGCCATCACGCGCGGCAAAGTGCTCACGGACGATTGGCTCGACGTGAACCGCGTGTGGCACGAGCTGGGCGGATGGAGCACGGCCACGATGATGTTCGGCCATGTCGAGACTCTGGCCGAGCGCATCGAGCACCTCGAACGGCTGCGCCAGCTGCAGGATGAAACGGGCGGATTCACGGCATTCATCTGCTGGACGTTTCAACCCGAGCACACCGACATGCCCGACATCCCGCCGGCTGGTGCCTACGAATATCTGAAGACGAACGCGGTCGCGCGGTTGTACCTCGACAACTTCGCCAATATCCAGTCGAGCTGGGTCACGCAAGGCCTCAAGATCGGGCAGCTGGCGCTGCTCTACGGCGCGAACGACATGGGCAGTCTCATGATCGAGGAGAACGTGGTCGCCGAAGCCGGAACAGTTCATTACCTTTCGCTCGACGAGATTCGCGCCGCGATATCCGAGCTAGGCCTCGTCCCGCGGCAGCGCAATGTGCGCTACGAACTATTGGACGAGGAACATGAGCGGCGTGCGGTCGAGGCCAATCACGCGCGCTATGCGGACATTCGCGCGGCCCAGCGGCGCCCCGGCAATGGTCGATTGAAAAACCTGGTGCCACTGACGTTCGTGCCGGGTGACAGCACGGCCTAAATTGCGTGACAATGCGAGTTGAGCCAACCAGGGCACGCACTTAAGCGGCTAGGATTTCCGCCCGCGTTCCATTCCAGTAAGCTACACTCTAGTAGCGAATATTCCGCCTGTAGAGCCATCTCCGGCGCGGGCGATTGTCAAGGAAGCTTCGCAAGCGCGGAGTTCGATGAAATGATTGAAGCGAGGTCGCTCACCAAGGCGTATTCCGACCTCGTGCGCGGCGACGTGCTGGCTCTGCGCGAGCTGAGTCTTAAAGCCGCCCCCGGGCAGATTTACGGCCTTCTTGGCCCCAACGGCGCAGGCAAAACGACCGCCCTGCGGATTCTCAGCACGGTGCTGCAGCCCACTAGCGGTACCGCCGTTGTGGGCGGCTACGATTGCGTGACGCAGCCCGAGATGGTGCGCCATCAGATCGGCTTCATCTCCGCCAACACAGCCGTCTATGATCGGATGACCGCTTGGGAAATGGTCGAATACTTCGGCCGGCTGTACTCGATGGACGATGATGAGCTCCGCGGCCGTATGGAGCTATTGTTCGATCGCTTCCAAATGCAGGAGTTTCGCGATCTGTTGGGGGCGAAGATGTCGACGGGCATGAAGCAGAAGGTTTCCGTCGCCCGCGCGATTGTGCACGATCCGCCCGTATTAATCTTCGACGAGGCGACGACCGGCTTAGACGTGCTGGTGGCCCGCGCGCTGTTGGACGTCGTGCTCGAGCTGCGCGATCAGGGCAAGTGCATCGTGTTTTCGACGCACATTATGCGCGAGGCCGAGCGGCTCTGCGACCGCATCGCGATCATGCACCGCGGGAACATCCTGGCCGAGGGCACGCTGGAGGAGCTTCGCGACGAACATGAAGAGCGGGACTTGGAGGAATTGTTTTTTCAATTGATTCATCGACAGCAGACGGAATTGGCGGTGAACGGTAGCCGGGGTCTGTGACCCGCGGCAAACTACCGGCCGGCGCAAAACGGCGGCTAGAGCGGAACAGTTAAGACCGGCCTCGCAGAGGCCGGCTAGAGTTGCTATGCAGTGGCGTAACGTACGACTGATTTATCTGCGCGAGATTCGCGATCAGCTGCGCGATCGGCGTACGCTGTTCATGATCGCGGTGCTGCCGCTGCTTCTTTATCCGCTGCTCGGAATGAGCGTGTTCCAGCTGCGGCAGTTTCTGCGCGAAAGCGAGCCGAAGGTGCTGGTGATCGGCAGCGAGGCTCTAGCCGAGAGCGGTGAATTCCCGCCGCTGTTTCGTGACGGGCGATTTGCCGCCGAGCTGTTCGACGACCCGACTGCCGTCCAGCGGCTGCACCTGGAGTTTACAAACGGCGCGAGCGCGCGGGCGGCGGCGCCGCCTCCAATCGAGAAAACTACCGACACGACATTATCAGAAGCGGAAAAGCGGTTGAAAGCCGGCGATTTGCAGTTGGTCTTGCATTTCCCGGCCGACTTCGGCGAGAGGCTGCAGGCGCTCCGCGCCCAGATCACGTCGCGAGCGGGCGCCAGCGAAGCAAGCGTTCCTTCGCCGCAATTGTTCTTCAACTCAGGCAAAGAAATTTCGCGCATGGCGCACGTGCAGGTCGATGCTGCGCTCAACAAGTGGAAGACACAAATCATCAATGATAATCTGGCGGCGAGTCGTGTGCCGGCCAACGTTGCCAAACCGTTCGAGCTCAAGCCGCGCGACGTGGCCGAGAAGCATCAGCAGCAAGCCCTGGTTTGGTCGAAGATCCTGCCGTTCGTTTTGTTTATTTGGGCTCTCACGGGTGCGTTTTACCCGGCTGTCGATCTTTGCGCGGGCGAAAAGGAGCGCGGCACGCTGGAAACCCTGCTCTCCAGCCCGGCCTTGCGCAGCGAAATCGTGTGGGGCAAGCTGCTGACCGTGATGACGTTCAGCTGCGCGACCGCCGTGCTGAACCTGGCCAGCATTGGCGTCACAGCCCGCCATGTAATTTCCCAATTGAAGGACATGCCCGGGACGGATGCGGCGACTGGACTCGATTTGCCACCGCTGACGTCTGTGCTGTGGCTGGTAGTCGCGCTGGTGCCGATGTCGGCGTTGTTCAGTGCGCTCTGTCTGGCCTGCGCCGCATTTGCGCGCAGCACGAAAGAAGGCCAGTACTACTTGATGCCGCTGCTGCTTGTGATCATGCCACTCATGATGCTGCCCATGGCGCCCGGCGCCGAATTGGACTTGGGCAACAGCCTGATTCCTGTGACTGGCGTCGTGCTGCTGCTGCGGAGTCTGGTACAAGGCGACTACGCCGAATCGGTTCGTTACTTGCTGCCGGTATGCGCCGTGACATTCCTGTGCTGCCTGCTCGCAATCCGTTGGGCCGTTTATCAATTCAACCAGGAGTCGGTGCTCTTTCGCGAAAGCGAGCGGCTGGATCTTCGCCGCTGGATCGTGCACCTGGTGCGCGATCGGCGCGACACGCCGTCGCTTACCGAGGCGATCTTCGGCGTCGTGCTGATTTACGTCGTGCAATTCTTTACGAACCTGGCGATTGCCGCGCATCCGCCCGAGGCTCCCACATTCCGATACTTCGTGTTGCTATTGTTTATCAGCCAGGTCGTGTGCATCGCGCTGCCCGCGCTTCTGATGACGCTTTTGCTGGCGGGAAAGCCGCTCAAAACGCTCTTGCTCGATCGCGCGCCGAGCCCGGCGGCTGTCGCCATGGCACTTGTGCTCGCAGTGCTGATGCACCCAGTTGGATTGCAGTTGGTGCATTGGGTTCGCGAGCTCTATCCGATTCGGCCGGAGGCGCTCCACGGCATGGAGGCATTTGCGCAGTTATTTCAGACGGCCCCGTGGCCCTGGCTGCCCTTCGTGCTCATGGCCGTGCTGCCGGCGATCTGCGAGGAGCTGGCATTTCGCGGCTATGTACTTTCGGGTTTGCGGCACTTGGGCAGCAAATGGTGGGCGATTGGGCTGAGCGCCGTTTTCTTTGGGATCGCCCACACCATGGTCATCCAGCAGTCGATGTCTGCAGCGGCGCTGGGCCTGGTGCTGGGCTATCTGGCCGTGCAAACCGGCAGCCTCGTGCCCTGCATGGTATTTCATCTGGCGTACAACGGCCTGATGTTTGCGGCACTCAAGCTTCCCGAACTAGCCCAGGCCAACCCGTCATTGGGATCGTTGTTTCATCAGCCGTCGGCCGATCAAATCGTGTACAACTGGCCGGTTGTCGCGGGATGCGCATTCGGGGCTTTGGCCGTGCTACTCTGGTTCAATCGATTGCCATACCAGGCGACGCGCGAGGAACAGATCAGCGACGCGCGAGCCCGGCAGGCACACCCGCCGCTGGCTGGCACCGTTCCGGGCGGCGCGGAGTAAGAGTGACCGTTATCCTGGAAAATCAGGCTTCAGCCCCCGGCTTTGCCGGGGGTATTTCTTGACAGTGTTGCAAGGGCCGGATCAATCCCACGGCGAAGCCGGGGGCTGTCCGCGATTTCGACGTCGGAAGCCCATAGTTATTTATGGCCGCCTCTTTGCAAGCGCGCGTCGTTTATCCGGTCGA
>DATFGJ010000443.1:0-7263 GCA_035249585.1 Lacipirellulaceae bacterium | reverse complement strand
AGGCCTCCCGGCACTGGAGGCGATGGCCAACGCCGTCCCGGTTGTGCTTCCCGACCATGGCAGCTTCAGCGAAATGATCGCCGACACGCGCGGCGGCCTGTTGTGCCGGCCGCACGACCCGGCCGACCTCGCCGAAAAAATCGCCGAGCTGCTCCGCGATCCTGTGCGGGCCGCGGAATTGGGGCGCGCGGGTCACCGAGCCATCCACGACCGCTACCATGCCGAGGCTATGGCACGGCAAACTTTGGCCCTATACCAGCGCCTTGTAGCATCGTCCCTTGGCGGTCGAGCGACAGTCCGCTAGAATACAAAGTCCTAATTGCCGCACGAGTCAATCGCTTAGGTTATAAGCCATGCCCCCCTATCAACAGCAGCAACATCAGAACAAGCGCAACAAGACAATCAAAAAAGTCGCCCGGCGCGATCCACTTTATATCGAGGGCCGGCCGCCGCGGCCGATGTACGTCGATTACAAAGATCTCGACCTGTTGACCAAGCTCACTAACCGCCACGGCCGCATCGTCAGCCGGCGCAAGACCGGTTGCCATGCCGCTAGCCAGCATGCGGTCGCCAAGGCGATCAAGCGGGCGCGCTTCATGGCGCTTCTGCCGTACGTGGGCGACTGATCAAGTGCGGTAGAGGAGTAGTGGAGTAGTGGAGTAGCCGAATCGAATTTCCTACTCCACTACTCCACTGCTGCTCTACTCCACTACCGCCATGTCCGCTCCCTTCCACACCTCCCGGTTCGTCGAGTTCTCCGACACCGACATGGCCGGGATCATGCATTTCTCCGCCTTCTTCCGCTACATGGAAGCGGCCGAGCACGAGTTGCTGCGCAGCCTGGGCTTCAGCGTTTATTCGGTGATCGGCAACGACGTGGTGAGCTTCCCGCGCGTGGCCGCATCGTGCGAGTTTCACTCGCCGGCCAAGTGCGAAGACGTGTTGGAGATTGACGTGACCGTGCGCCGCGTCGGAAACAAGAGCGTGACGTACGGCTTTCAGTTTTCGCAGCACGGCCGCGACGTGGCCAGCGGCCAGATGACAAGCGTCTGCTGCCGCGTGCCGCACGGCGAAGCGCCGGTGTCGATTCCCATTCCAAGCCCCCTCGCCGATAAGCTTCGCGCGATGGCTTAGTCACGACCTGACTAGCGATCGTGGACGAACCGCCAAGGACACGAAGAATGACACGTGCAAAACGCGTATCGACCATCATCGCGGCGTTGATGAGAATCGATGTCGTCGATCGGGATTTTTGGCGTCTTGGCGCCCTTGGCGGTTTAATTCTGAATCATTGCTCGTATGGCTAACTCGCCCGCCGACGCTGAGCTTGTCGCCGAAAACATCGTCAAGGAATATCCCACGCCGCGCGAGCCGCTGCGCGTACTCGACGGCGTGTCCTTCACTTTGCAGCGCGGCGAGAACCTGGCGATCCTCGGCCCGAGCGGCTCGGGCAAAAGCACGCTGCTATCGATTCTGGGCACGCTTGAGCCGCCGACCGCGGGCAGCATTCGGCTGGCCGGCGAAGACCCGTACGCGCTCGGCGAAGCGGCGCTTTCCGCATTTCGCAGCCGCCGCGTCGGGTTTGTATTTCAGGACCACCACCTGCTTCCCCAGTGCACCGTGCTGGAAAACGTGCTGGTACCATTTCTTGCCGACGGCGCGGCCATGCAAGCCGACCAGGAGCGCGCTACGAAATTGCTCGCCCGCGTGGGGCTCGCCGAGCGACTTACGCACCGGCCAGCCGAGCTGTCCGGCGGCGAGCGCCAGCGCGTGGCCATCGCGCGCTCACTGGTTCGCGAGCCGATGCTGGTGCTGGCCGACGAGCCAACGGGCAACCTCGACCGCACAACGGCTCAGTCGATCACCGAATTGCTGCTCGAGCTCCAAGCCGAGCGCGACGCCATTCTCATCGTCGTCACGCACAGCACCGCGCTGGCCGCCGCCCTGAAAAAACGCATGGAACTCGATGCGGGGCGGCTGGTACCCGCGCCGTGATTGCAACATCGTGCGTCTCTGCGGACAATGAAGATGTAAACAATCGCGATGCCGATTACGGCTGCGCCGTGGTACCCGTTCGCCGACCCGCGGTGCGTAGCACCGCGGCTATTTCACAGTTGTACTCGTTCGCGCGGCCCGCGTGCGAACAGGACGTTATGAAAATCACCTCCATCCCGCACGTCTATCGCAACGCCAATCGCTGGGGCGAGATTCTTACGATCCTCAGCAAGTACGGCCTGGCGGGGTGGATCAGCCGATTCGATGTGCCGCTCGTAAAAGGCTTCCTCAAGAATCGCGACGGCGAAGCGCTCGCGCACCTGAGCCGTGAAACGCGCATTCGCCTGGCAATCGAAGAGCTTGGCCCCACGTTCATCAAGCTGGGACAAATTCTCAGCACGCGGCCCGACCAGGTCGGCATGCCGCTGGCGCGCGAGCTGCAGAAGCTGCAAACAAGCGTGGCCTGCGACGACCCGCGCGTCGTTTGCGAGACGATTCAATCCGAGCTGGGCAAGGAAGTGCATGAGCTATTTGTCGATTTCGATACCACGCCGCTGGCCTCCGCGTCGATCGGCCAGGCTCATCGGGCCCGATTGGCAACTGGCGAGGATGTCGTGGTGAAAGTGCAGCATGCCGGCATCCGCCGTCGCATGGAAATCGATCTCGACATCCTGGCCGGCCTGGCGAACCTGGCCGAATCGCTGCCCGAGCTGCAGCCGTACCGGCCGCAGGCCACGGTGGCCGAGTTTCGCCGCGTGGTGCGTCGCGAGCTGGACTTCGCCCGCGAGGCGCGCAACATGCAGCAGTTCGCCCGCGACTTCGCTCGAACGCCGCACGTGCGCATCCCGAAGTTTTATCCGGAGCTTTCAACTGCCCGGGTCCTGACGATGGAATGGCTCGATGGCGCGCGGCTCTCCGACCCGGCCGTGAAGCAGATTCCGAACGTCGATCTGTGCGAAGTCACCCGGCACGGCGCCGAGATGTATCTCGACATGATCTTTCAGCACGGCTTCTATCACGGCGATCCGCACCCGGGCAATCTCATCGTGCTTCAGGACGGCGCGATCGGCCTCTTGGATTTCGGCATGGTCGCGCGGCTCGACGAATCGCTCCGCGAAGACATCGAGGACATGCTGATTTCGATCGTCTCGCAGGATGCCCAGCGGCTTACGACGCTGGTAATGCGGCTGGGCGCAGTGCCGCCGGGCCTCGACGAATCGGCCCTCAGCGTCGACCTTAGCGAGTTTGTCAGCCATTACGCAAACCAGCCGATCGACACGTTCGATCTGGCCGGCGCGCTCACCGAGATGATTGAAATCGTGCAGCGCTACCGCATCGCCCTGCCCTCACCTTTGGCAATGCTGATCAAGGTGCTCGTGATGCTCGAAGGCACCGCGCGCATCCTTGAGCCGAATTTCAGTCTCATGGAATTGATTCAGCCGTATCAGAAGAAAATGCTTCTGCGGCGGATGTCGCCCGCCCGGCAAATGCGAAAGATGCGGCGGATTTATTCGGAGATGGAGCAGCTCGCCGAGGTCCTGCCGCGGCGGTTGCGCGAGATTCTGCAGCAAGTCGAGAGCGGCAAGTTCGACGTTCACCTCGATCACCGCGGCCTGGAGCCTTCGGTCAACAGGCTCGTGCTCGGAATGCTCACAAGCGCGCTGTTCCTCGGGTCCTCGCTCCTTATCAGCCGTGATGTCTGGCCACTGTGGGGCGTGCCGGTGCCGGGCACGTTGGGAACGCTGCTCAGCGCGTATTTAGGGTGGCGTCTGCTGCGCGCGATCGCCAAATCAGGCCGGCTGGAGCAAAAAAAATAAGTCGTTCAAAGGATTAGAAGACTCACGCCGAGGCGCAGAGAACGCGGAGTAAATTGGTTGATTAGCTGTTAGTACTTCATCGTGGTTGCACTTACTCTGCGACCTCAGCGCCTCTGCGTGAGATCTTGCATGCAGTTTTATAACGCTTCAAGAATCGGCATGAGCGACGGAATACAGGTTGACAATCGTAGCAGCCGCCGCAATTCGTTGAAGTTTGTCGGCGCGGGGGCCGTAAGCTTTGGCCCCGAGAACATCGACGCGCACCTCGTCGCAGAAATCGACAAGCTGCTCGCGCGGCCATCCGGTTGGCTCATCTACAACACGCACGGGCTCGACGAAGAAGGCTGGGGGCCACTTAGCTCCAGCGTGCTCGACCGCCTGCTCGCGCGCCTCGTGGCGATGCCGCACGTGAGCATCCTGCCGGCGGGAAGGGCGCTGTCGATGCTTTGAAATTTGCGATGTCGTGACTACAAAGGTGCGGGTGCCACGTCACGCAGCTTTGCGGACTTGCTCTCGGCTCGGCGCGGCTTCGCGCGAGCGGCTGAATTCCGCCAATACGGCCTCGATTTGCGCGTTCAGCTCGTCGAGCTTGGCAATGAGTTCGTCGTGGCGCGCGTCGAGCCGGTCCACGATCTCGCGCGGCGTGCAGGGGGGTTTGGCCATGGCGGGCGGGGCAGTCGAGGCGGGAATTCGGAGAGCGGCCGGCCGAGCGTGTCGCTAGGTTCATCGGCACCCGGCCTCTCGCGCGGCGAGCCGCTAGCGCGAACTTGGCGGCCGCGGCCGGCGGATCCTGGTAAAGTTTGCCGCCCTTTCCGAAGTTGCCGCCCGTCGTTTTCCGGCTGCAGACAAGCATCGACAGCAGCGACTTTACTCCCTGCAGCGCAACAATTTCGCAAGCTACCGTGGACGACGCTGGTCGATAATTGCTAGAATGGCTGATTCCGAATCGGCAAATTGCCTGCTCGGCCCGTGTAGTCGCCGTGCCGAGCGCCCGCCGAAAAGTCGTAGTGTCGAATTTCGAAACATCAGGAGTCGTTGTGGTCAAACTTACGCTTCGAGACAGAGAATCGGCCCAAGAGGCCGTCCGCCGCTTCCGCAAGCTTGTGGAGCGAAGCGGGATCAAGAAAGAAATGCGCGTGCGCGAGTTCTACGAGAAGCCCAGTGAAACAAAGCGCCGTGCCCGTCTGCGTGCTCAGCGCCGCGCCCGCCGCGAGCGCTTCTTCGCCACGCACTAGCGCCGCTGGCTTTGCCGGCGTAGTGGCCAGGTGAGTCGGCGTGTAACGAGCGAGCCGGCCCGACGTGGATGTGAATCATGTACTGGTACTTAGTACTCGGTACTCAGTTCGCAGCACTATCATACTCGCGAGGCGACGCACGTCCTCAATCTTTGTTGATTCTAGCAAGCTGATGCGAACTAGAATCGGCTTGTGCAGCCTTTTCCTCGCGCCTCTCCAAACCACTGGCAAAGCCAGTGCCACCCGGACGTGCTTGCTCACACAGCCACAAACAAAAAGGGCCGACCCCCGCGCTGGAGGCCGGCCCTTCGGAGACGAAGCGAACGTTTTTTGAGGCGGCCCGCTCGCCCAGCCGACTGATGCTCGGTTTGGTGAGTGGGTGAGTATGTGAGTAAGTGAGTATGTACGTTAACGATGGCTTGTCACCTACTCACTTACTCTACTTACTCACCTACTCACTCTTCCTACTAATACGCCACTTCCAGCCGCGCGAAGAATCCGTCGAAGCCCAGGATATTCGCATCATCGTAGTTGGTTTCAAGGAGCGACCCGGCCACGCCGTTCGAGAATCCTTGGAACTCGTCACGGAAGCCAAGATCATGCCACGCGCTCAGCATATAGCCCGTGGTGATCGACGTATTGCAGGTGATGTGTCCCGTCAGGCCGGCCTCGATTTCCGTGACCGGAATGATTTGCCGGTTGCTGATCGTCTGCAGGATCAACGTGTCTGTGTCGGTCGGCGTTGTGGGATCGTCGGTGCGCCGCGCAGTAATGATGTCGACGTCGCCAAGTAGCAGCGAGATGTCGCCTTTCAAGTATACGCTCAAGCAGCCGTTGCCCCAGAAATAGCGGCGTCCCTCGAGGCCCAGCTTCAAGCCGGCGCCCTCGAAGTCCATCGCGGAAAGAGTTTCGGTGCCGACAAACCCGGTGGAATCAGCCGCCGAAAAGCTCCGGCTCCACTCCGCGTCGGCGAAGCGCAGGCCGCCGGACCAGGTGACGTCCCAGGCCGGGCAGTCGCAACCGCAATGGCTGCCACATTCGTCGCCGCAACCGCAGGCATCGCCGCATGCGTCGCCGCAGCCCAACGCGCCGCCCAGCGGGATCGTCTTGGCGAATTCAAAGTCGTACGATTCGACCTCGACCTCGGCACGGGCGGAAGCCGTTCCACCCGGCGGAACGCTGACTTCAAACGGGATCAGCGCGCCGTCCGGCGGAAACGCGTCGGCGGAGCTTTCCAACCGCGTGAAGAAAACGCGAAATTCCTCCCCGCAGTTGCATAGCCGGTAGCCGCCGCCTAAGCGGTATGATGAGTCGTAGTCGAAATCGAACGAGTGAAACGTGTCGCTGGCGATGCCTTGCCCATCGTCCTCCTGAACCAGGAACGCGACCGCTTCGCTGAAGTTCGCACGCACGTGCAAATAATCTGCTACGAAGAAATAGCGGCCCGGCGGGCAAACCATGCCGAACAGATCGCAGCCCAATCCGCCACGATGCCAGCACTCGCCCCCGCAACCCTCGCCGCCGCACGTGTCGCAGCAGCCATCATCATATCCGCAGCCGCCCGGACCGCAGCCGTCCGGACCGCAGCCCGGGCCGTAACCACCGTCAGGTACGTAACCGCCGTCATGTACGTACCCGCCCGGATGATATTCGTCGACATATCCCTCCGGATACGCGCCCGGGCCTTGCATTTCAACCGGCGGCCGTCCCATCGGAGCTTGCCGCATGGGCACCGCGCCGCTGCTGGCGCGTTGCGGCGTCGGCAGCGTGACGCGCTCTTGGCGCCCATTGTAGGCTCGGCCTTGCGCGTTGGCGTCGCGCATCGTCGCGGCAGCGGCCAGAAACGTTGCCACCGCAAGCACTGAGTGCAGTTTCATCGCGAGAATCCCCCCTAAATGCAAACGGGCCCAATGATGGGCTGCGCTCGGCGCGACTTCACCGCGCGCTGAAAAGTAACGACAGCATTCACTCGCCACGGCATCGCCTCAGGGCCTGCAGCCCGCCGGGCATGCGGCCCAATCAGCGATCAACGCCGCCGAGCGAACGATCATTCCCAAACATCGGTGCCGGCAGAATCGTTACTTTGCTTTTTTTCGGCATAAAGCAAATGCGCGGAAGAATCGGCGCGGCCACTATTGCCAGCAAAGTTTACCCGTTTTAACGAGGCAGCCACGCCGAGCGGAACAAGAAAGGATGAGTAAGTGGACACAGATTAG
>DATFGJ010000442.1:0-5409 GCA_035249585.1 Lacipirellulaceae bacterium | reverse complement strand
AGTTCGTGTCGCAGCAGGGCGTGAGGCAGCTCTTGAGGGTCCAGGCATCGCCCAGGCAGCAGTCGCCAAGGCAGCTGCCCCAGCCGCTGTCGCAGTTGTTGCAGCCGCAATCGCCGTAGCCGTTCTCACAGCCGCACGGCGCGCCGCCGACATGGTCGCCTTCGACCACAGCGCCTTCGGCCTGCGCTCCATCGCGCTCCGGCGCCATCGGCGCCGCGGGCGGAGCGGCCGGCTCGTCTTGCAGATTGTAATTGAACGCCGTCTGGATCGCTGACTGCGCCATCGCTCCGGCGGCACAATAGGCCAGTATGGCCAATCCTAAGGTCCATCTTACAACGCTCACCTCTCGACTCCTTCTTCGATGTCCGCGGCGGTCGTGGGAAAACGAGCCGCGCGCGGCGTGCGTGGATGTGAACGGCGAGCGCAGCAAATTCGTTCTGCGCTCCACCGCACACTGAATCAGTCAACCGCCTCGTCAAACATATCGTCAGCAAAGTGCGCGGTTAAACGATTCAAAGTGCTGTCGAAAGCGGAAATCCGGCCTGCGTCGCGGCGAACCTGGCAAGGTTCGCGGATTGTTGTAGTCGTATTAAGTGAAGAGAAAAGCGTGCGGCAAACTTTTCCGGTGATGCCATGCGAAGCGAAGAAGCGTGACAGCGGCCGGCTAGTCAACGCAGGCGGAAGTGTTTAACACGGCTCGGGGCCAGGGAATCTTCAGTTCGTCTTAGATTCGGGCAACAGACTTGTCGCCGAATATGCCCCATCATTAGCCGCGGACACGATTCAGAACACTACGCTCCCGGCGTGGCTTCAGCAGGGGCGTTTGCGTCCCGGAACGACATGATCAGCCAGCGCAGGCCCTTTTCACCGGGCAGGCGCGAGCGCTGAACATTCAGGATTACTTGGATTGGACTGCCGGTCTGGGATCCCGGCTCGCCAGCCGGGGTGATGGAATACTGCTGTTGAATAACCATCTGGCCCGCGGACATCGGGCTGTAGGACAACATCCCGCCGAAACGAACGTCGGACGCCGCGCCGGCCGCGCTGATGGCTTTCACCAACGGATGTTTCGTAAAAGTCTCCAGCGGCGTCTCGGTGGGAGGCGGCATGCCGGGTCCCGGCGGGGCCTGCGGCCGCGTGCCGTCGACGGTCAGTTGAAACGCCTCCTGTGTCTTGCCTGCCAACAACAGACCAAGCCAGTGGCGGGCCATTTCTTCTGCCTGGTTGGAACGCAGGTAGCGTGTGACGCGATCGTGGCTGATCGAAGCCGTGGCACTGACCAGGCAGAGCGCCAAGGCGGTCAGCGCGAGAGTGCGGCCCGCTAGCGCGCCGTCGCTGGCGGCAATGCGCCGCAACGCCACGATCGCCAGCGCCGCACCGAACAATGGAACTCCGATTAACAACGGAGCCCAGAAACAAAGCGGCGACGCTAGGCCGAAGACGAGCGCCACGATTGCCAGGGCGCTCATCGTGCGATATTCCGAGACCTCCGGCGGATCATCGGAATGGAATGCGGGTTCTGCGGTAGTGGTTGGCGAGGTCGTATCTAATGTCATGCGCGGTGTCTGGGTTGATTCCGTCAAGCTTTTATAATCGTCCATGGCCGGTTCGCTACCCGGTCCAGCTAGTTTCTCGGCATGCACTTCAACTGCGATCGACGACCAGGCTGGTGATCTTCTCTAGTTTCTCGCGGCGAATCTCATAAATCTTCACGAAATCTTTTGCCGAGAAACGCTCCGTGCCGCCGGAGCCGAGTGCTACCGGCTGAGACATCTTCTCGACAAAGCGCAGCCAGGCGGCGTCGGGCGCCATGACAAACGACGCGGACTCGACGTCGTCGTGGAGCAATTTGCCGCCGAAGGCATCCTTGGGCATCGGCGACATGTGGAGCGTGGCCAACGCGAACGCGGCAAGCGTCCAAGCGGCCAACACGGCCGCGACCGGACCACCTACTGGATCGATAGGATTCTTGAATCGCATGCGGGTTTTGGAAGCCGCGGCAGTAAGCACGCGGCATACAACCATCACGACTGCGAACAGGACCCAGATCACCGCGAAATCGAGCCAATAGGTATGCTCGCCATCGGACATTTCGTCGAGATAGATCACCAGCGGCGAATAAAAGCCAAAGGCCGCCAGACCGCTGACGATGATGTTCACGAGTGTGATCGTGTTGCTCCACAATCCTTCGCGGACCATCATGGCGATGGCGGCGAAGAGAATGATGAGGTAGATTGCCCAGTACATGGTTAGGTATCAGGTGTTCGTTTAATAGTGGTTAGTTGATAGTGGTTAGTTGAGTTGATCGCAACCATCAACTATCCACTATCTATTCTTTTAATACGCGTTGCAGTTCGGCCAGCGAGGTGACGCCTTTGGCCACCAGCAGCAGGCCTTCTTCCTGAAACGTGCGCATACCGGCGGCGCGGGCCGCTTTCCGCAGCAGGTCGAGCTGCGGCTGCTTCAGAAGAATCTCGCGGATCTTATCGTCGACCTCCAATAGCTCGAACAGGCCCGTGCGCCCCTTGAAGCCCAGGCCGCCGCATTCCGGGCAGGGCTTGTCAATCTCCTCCGCCTTGGGCACGCGATACAGCGCTTCGACCTTGCCTTGCGGGATGCCGAGCTTCTTCAAGAGCTCCGGCGTCGGTGCGTAAGCCACTTTGCAGGTATCGCATAACTTGCGCACGAGGCGCGTGCACATGACGGCGGTCAGCGTGGCAGCCAGCTCGCGCTGCGGCACTTTTTTTTGCAGAAGGCGGATTGGTGCTTCCGCCGCTTCCTTGGCGTGAACGTTGGTGATTAACAGCCGCTCATCGTCCCTGACTTCCGCCAGCAAGAGCTTGGCCGCCTCGGTGTCGCTCAAATCGCGCATCACGTAAACGTTGGGGTATTTGCGGATTAAGCTGGGAAGAATGGTGGCGGCCGTTTCGCCTTTGGCGGCGCTGTAGGTTGTGACCTCGATGTTTTCGATGTCGCGCTCGCGGTGCGCTTCTTCTTCTACCGACACGAAATCTCGCAGCAGCCGGTCGGTTTCCATGAGCGAGACATCGGTGAGCGTCGTGATGCCGCCCTCGGGCGTGCCGGCAATCACCAAGAGACCCTTGTCGCGGGCCATGAGCGCCGACCATTGCTCGCCCAGCTTGGTCCGCATGCCGAGGTCTTCGTAGGAGCGGAAACTCCGCTGGTAACCGCCCAGGAGCTGCAGCAACACTCGCTCGCCGGTCTGGACGCCCTGACTCGTGATCGGGCAAACGTACGAGTGCTCCTTATACTTCGCGCCGAATTTGCCCTCCTGCTTCTTGCGCCGCTCGGCGGCGTTCAGGTTGGCGAGCGTCTTCATGACGGCCAGCATCACGTCGCTCGACTCGCGATCGCGGGCCTCACTGTTGTGCCACACGCCATCGATGTGTTGACGCACCACGACGGACTGCTGCGTGTAGTCAAGGATCGCCTTGTCGCTGCGCCGGTCGGCCATGTCGGCTATCAGATCTTTTAATAGCAGATAGCCGGGCGACTGCCGGGCGGTGATAAGATTGGCCTGGTTATCGCGCTCTTCGGCCGCGCCGATAGCCATCAGGTCTACCGGGGCGCCTTTTTCATATTCGGCCTTGCGCTCGGCCGAGATCTTGACGCCTACCTTGCTGAGCAGGTGCGCGATTTCGTAGCGGAACCAGTCGGGCGTAAACACCTTCTGGTGCAGTTGGACGGCTTTGTTGCGCGTTACCGCGTACGGCACGAACGTGGCCAGGAAGCAAATCGGCAGCACGATGGCGGCCACCAGGAAATTCATCGGCAGGCCGAGGATCGGAATTGGAAACGCCACCAGCAGCAGCACCGCCAGGAATGGGAAATAGATGATCGCGTTCCATTTGCCGTAGCCCAGATCGAAAATCTGCGAATCGCGATTGACCCAGTCGGCCGCTTTCACCCAGATCAAAAACCATAGCCACAAGACGATGAACTTGACCCAGAAAACAAAGGGCGATTTGGCGCGCGGGATGGAATGCGGGTCGTTCCATTTATCAAGCTGCGCTGCTGGAGCGGGAGCATCAGCGGGCGCGGCCGCATCATCCGCGGCCGCCGCATCACCGGCACCGGCGGCGTCATCGGCAGCGGCGGCATCCGGTTGATCCGCCGGTTGATTTTCTTGAGCCAAGCCACACGCGGGCGTCAACGCCAAGATCAAGAAGCACTTCGCCGCTATCTGAGCACACGTCCAAAAGGTTGCCTGCCTTGAATTGCCCTGAAAGGGCAATATCCGATAGCCCAGGGCGAAGCCCTGGGTTCCCGGTCTGACCGAACAGTTATTAGCTCTGAAAGAGCGCAATAAACATCGAAACATTCTATCTCGCCCTTTCAGGGCTAACGGCAACATAGGCGCACCAACCCAGGGCTGCGCCTCGCCACGGCGAGGCTTCGCCCTGGGCTGTCACATGTTGCCCCTTCAGGGCAATGGTAATCAACGAAATGCATATGATCAGATAATACCCGGATCTTTCACTTCGATGCCCTTGAGGGCCATCTTGAGCGCTTCGCGGTTCGGGGCGACTTCCATCGCGACTTCGCGGTCGATGAGCTCATCGTCCACTAGCTGCTTGAGGCTCATTGTGAAGTCCTGCATGCCGTCGTGCTTGCCGATGCGGATGATGTCGGGCAGTTTCTCGTCGTTCTCTTCCAAGACGGCCTTGCGCACGTTGGCGTTGAAGACCATGATCTCGACGGTGGGCACACGGCCCACGCCCGGTTTGATGCTCTTGAGCAGTTTCTGGGCAACGATGCCGCGCATGTTGAACGCGATGGCACTGCGCAGAGCGGAGTGCATATCTTGCGGGAACAAGTCGAGGATGCGGCCGATCGTCGTCGCCGCGCTACTCGCGTGAATCGTGCCGAACACGAGATGACCGGTTTCAGCGGCGTGAATCGCGGTCATGAACGTTTCTTTATCGCGCATTTCGCCGACGAGCATCACATCGGGGTCTTCGCGCACCGCGTGCTTCATGCCTACGCTGAAGTCGACCACATCCAGGCCGATTTCGCGCTGATTGATGAGGCACTTGTCCTCGGTGAAGACGAATTCAATCGGGTCTTCCAGTGTGAGGATGTGTTTGCGGTAGCGCTGATTAACCCAATTGAGCATCGAGGCAATCGTCGTGCTCTTGCCGGAGCCGGTGACTCCTGCCAACAGGATCATGCCTTGATCGTACGTGCACAGCCGCTCGATCGACGGCGGCAGATGCAGGCCTTCGAAGTTTGGAATCCAGCTGTTAACGCGGCGGGCAACCATGCCGACGTGCCCCAGCTGCTGCAGGAGATTCACGCGGAAGCGCCACTGGGTGCCGTCGACGTCGAGCGTGTGGGCGAAGTCAGCCCCGCCGTCGCGCTCGAAAATTTTGCGGTTGCGCTCGTTCA
>DATFGJ010000441.1:0-4372 GCA_035249585.1 Lacipirellulaceae bacterium | reverse complement strand
GCTCCATAATCAAAAAGTTCTTTTTCTTGAGCCCGCGCATCACGTCGGCCGCCAGTGAAGCGTCATAGGGAACGGCCGGGTTGAGCTTCGGATAATTGTCCCAGCTCACGAAGTCGAGCTCTCGCGCCAAGTCGTAGTAATTCAATGAGTTGTGCAGGCCCATGAAGTTGTGCGTGATGAATTGCGACGGCGGGCAGGCTTCGCGCAGGATTCGCACTTGGGCATCGTGAAAATCGACCTGCATGTACGACATGAATCGCTGCCAATCGAGCGAGGCGCTGGGGTTGCTGATGGCCCATTCGCCAATGCGATCGTCCGGAATGGGAATTTCGGCCCAGTCGGCGAATCGCTGGCCCCAGAAATGCGTACCCCAGGCGCGGTTCAACTCGGCCAGATCGCCGTACTTTTCTTTCAGCCAGCGCTGAAAATTGGCCCGGCATTTTTCGCAATGGCAGTCGGCATCGCCAAATTCGTTGTCGATCTGCCAGCCCACAACTGCGGGATGCTTGGCGTAATGTTGCGCCAGCTCGCGGACGATCGCGTCCGACAACCGGCGATAATCCTTGTCCGAAAAGCAATTATGCCGCCGGCCGCCCCACACGGTCCGTTTGCCGGAGGGCTTCATCTCGAGCGCTTCCGGATACTTGTGCGCCAGCCATGCCGGCATGATGGCCGTCGGCGTGCCGACGATTACTTTGATGCCGTGCTTTTCGGCGAGCGCAAGCCAGCGGCCGAGCCAATCGAACTGGTATTTCCCCTCCTCCGGCTCAAACAGCACCCACGAAAACTCGCCCACACGTACGATGTTAAAGTCCGCCTCGCGCATCATGCGCAGGTCGGTTTCCCAACGGTCCTGCGGCCAATGCTCCGGATAGTAATCGACGCCGACGTAAATGCCGCTGTCATTGGGAAAGAGGTATTCTTCAGCCGAGGGCCGCTGGGAATAGCCGGTCGAAGCAAGGTTGATCATTACGCAAGCGACGGTAAAGCCTTGCACGAAATTCTGGTTCATAAGAAGGCGCTTCACGAACTAGATCATGGCAGCTTATTTACTTGTATGGCTTCGCGCCGCTGTACAAGTCCGCCACTGGCTGCCCGCCGTGGCCGGGCGGATCCGCTGCGGTGGACCAGCAGTGGCACCAACGCGAAATGTATCAGAAAACCGAACTAGAAGTCGGAGATCGAGACGGATTGGCCATCCGCCTTTCCGCCGAGCCGATTGTAAACGTACGGATCAATGGAGTCGGGCAGGAAATGCACCGAGGCGTCGCCCAATACGAACAAGGCGCCACTTGGATGCGCCGATTTGAATCCCAAGTCGCCGACCCAAGTATCCCAATGGCGGCATTGACGCGCCGCGGAATTGTTCGTGCACGAGTCCCAATTGATTGGCACGAGCGTTGAAACGAGGCCGTTGCCGCTGTGGCTGTAGGCCCAGCCTTCGGCGGCGTGTTTTGAGCAGCCAATCCGAACCTCGCCCATGAAGATTGTGTTCGACAGGCCGTCAGTGATCTGCCTCAGTTTGACATGGTGAGACAAGCGCGTGAAGGGCCCGCCAAACTCGCGGTAACATCCGATGTCGGGCGCAGTGCACTCAACGAAACTGTCGGGATATTCGTAGGCGATATCCCCGCGATTCGAGGACGCGTGAACCCCCGCGCCGACGGAGTTGTTCCAGGTCCCCACATGCTCGCAAATGCCCGATCCGCCGTTGATCTGGTGCGTGGGCCCGCGGCTGGCCGCGTAGTTCGACATCTTGAAGGTTTTCAACTGGTCCACCGTGAGGATGCCGAAATCGGTTTTCTGTGTGTGACTGGCCTCGCCGGGGTGCTCGTCGCTCGGGCAAACGAACGACGCGATGTAACGGCTGCCCAGCGGCGTGCCGTCCGCGGCGCGCTGCTCATCTACGGCGTTCATCTCGAGATCAAACATGTCGTACAGCGGCTGCTCTTCCATGAAGGGGAGCAAAAAAATATGGATTGAGCCGGCGCTTCGCACACAACAATACGGGTTCTTGTCGGTGACCGGGCAATTGAATTCGCATTGCTTATCGGGCCCGGACGAGGGCCGGACGTCGTTCCAATAGGCGCCGGCCGGAAGCTGCTTGCGCTGGGTTTCATAGTTCTGGATGGCGATGCCGAATTGCTTGAGATTGTTCGTGCACTGCGCCCTCCGTGCCGCTTCGCGCGCTGCTTGAATCGCCGGGAGCAATAGCGCCACCAAGATGCCGATGATTGCAATCACAACCAGCAGCTCGACCAGCGTGAAGCCCGGTCGACTTAAAAAACGACGATTGGGCATGGAACTAAACCTCGTCGATCCTAGTGGCTTGAATAGCGTGCCCGTCAAGGCGAGTATGAAAGCTCTGGACGCGGCTTCAAGCCGCGTCGCCCACGGCCGCCATCCGGCTACCTCGATGTTAGCTTGAATTCAAATTCGTTATCGTCATCCACGACAGACGCAGTCAGAGTCGAGGTTGCTGCATTGAAGTATTTTTGAGGTATCAAGGCCTTGGTTTCGTAAATCGGCATCGGGTTGCCCGGCCGGTACTTCGTGAGAGTTTCTACTTTGGAGATAGCCACCTGGTGATCACCGATAAGAGCCCCTTCCTCGTTGGCCGTCGTGAGGGTGAACCGTCCTTCGGCGTCGGTCACGCCCATCGCGAACGGCCCTTGGGCAGGCTTGAAGAGCACGCCGGCATCGGCGACTGGCGCGCCGTTGAGCGTGACAACGCCTTCAACCGGCGCCAAGTTAAGACCGCTTCCGCCACAGCCTGAATACAAAAGCAGACCCGCAGCGAGCCACGTGCGCGCGTGGCTCCGCAACGGCCGAACTTCGGACTCTTTGCATCGCGTCACCATGATCGGCGTCTGACAACTCCGATTGCGGCCAAAAAAGCGGCCGCCAGGTAAACGAAATTTCCCGCCTCTGGCACCGCTCCGACGGACAGCCCGCTGCCGGTCTGCTGACGCCCGAAATTGGCGCGCCACACTTGGTAATTCTCCGGCGACCCGTCGCTCTTGCGCCACACGACATAGTCGGCCGCGTCGACGCTGCCATCGCCGTTGAAATCGCCATCCAAACCGGCCGCAGGCCCCGTGATCTCCATGCTGCGGATGAAGAAGTCGGTATCGCAGCACCCGCCGGGATCATTGAGCGTATTGTAGAATTCGAACTCGATCCAATCGATCGTCTTGCCGACGTGCTCATTATTTTCGCCGGGCTCAAGATTGCCAGTCTTCGAGAAAGGTGGAGGCATCGGTTGGCCGGGCTCATGCCCCAAGGGCGTCATCGTCAGCTGATAGGTCTCAGGATCAGTGAGCGTAAAGTCCAGCCGCGCTCCTTGGTCAGTCTCCGTATCGTAATGTCCAGGGGTAGGCTCGAACGGATACCAGCGGCCGTCGTCGGCTGTGCTGAGATAGTCGAACGTTCCTACCGATAACCGCGGGACAATTGACCCCGGATCAAAATCGGGCGTCGTGCAGTTGTCTGCTTCCCAGCAAGAGCTCGCCCCGCCGTTGTTGAAGCGAATCGTATAGCCGCGGAAGAACATTCGCTCCGTGGGATTGTCAAACACGATGCTTATGGTTTGGCCGACCTGAAGAGCGGGAATGCTTCGACCAGCCTGGGAGATGTCTTTGTTGTTCCCTAAAAACTCCTTGTTAAACAGCGTCCATGACTCACCGATATCATTGAAGATCGACGAGTTTGGTCCACCAGTTTTTAGGCCGTCGTCCATTCTTTGCTGGTCGGGCGGAGGGGTCGTGTACGTGCCGTCGAAATTCCAGGGCCCGAAGCCGGTTCCGCCGTTGTCACCTGCTGTCCATCCATCGTCGTACACCGCATCGGTAGCGACATCGTGGGCCAACTGCACCGCAAAACACATGGCCGACGACCCTACGGTCGCGCCCGAGATGGCGCCGGCGACCGCAAGACGCCGGAATAATTTCCGCCAGGAATTCTTCATGGATCCTTCTCCAACCGCCGCAAGTCCTCTTTCCGCCGGCGGCTAAACCTAAAAAGCCCGTGTCGCTCACCAATTTTCTGCGCTCCGAGCGGTTTCGTCACGCCGGAATCGAGGCCCGGCGGTGAAAAAAGTGGGCCCGTCGCGACTGGCCTGGCCGGCAGCTGAAAACTGCCCAGAAAAGGCCGGCGGCCAGCAAGGCCAGAATGTTCGGCTCTGGCACCGCACCGCTAATCATACCCGTGCCGGCTGCGCCGGCTGCGCGGCTGCCAAAGCGTGCCCGCCAGGCGGCGTAATCTTCTGCCGTCGCCTGCCCTGGCGTGGTGTTGGACACTTCGTTCTTCAGCTGGTAGTTCTGTCCCGCATGCTTGCGCCACAACACGTAGTCGGCCGTGTCCACCGCGCCGT
>DATFGJ010000440.1:0-6423 GCA_035249585.1 Lacipirellulaceae bacterium | reverse complement strand
CGCCGTGCTGGTAAGCGGCCTGATACTCGCGCAAGCTTGTGAGTCTCGGCCAGACGACCCACTCCAGAATCATTCTAAACAAAAAGCCGCTGACGATGGTCGCCACCGCGGCCGTGCCGTTGGCGCGCCGCCACAACAATCCCAACAGAAAAATCACCGAGAACGGCGGGGCAACCCAGAAGAATATCCGCTGCACCAGTCGAAACAGCGCTTCCGGGCTCTGGATGTACAAAAACGCGATGAAAATGCTCACGATCAGAACCACGACGCCCGCAGCCATTCCAAACACCACCTGCTCACGATCGCTTGCTTCCGGCCGCAACAGCTTCTTGTAGACATCGATTGTCAGCAGCGTCGACGTCGAATTGAGCACTGTGGAAACCGTCGACATCAGCGCGGCCGCCATCCCGGCCAGCACCAGGCCTTTTAGCCCCGTCGGAATGAGCGTCTGCACGAGCAACAAGTATGCCTGGTCCTGTTGCCGCGAGGCCTCCAGTTCGGGAAACAGCTTATAGGCGGCGATGCCCGGAATTACGAAAAACAGCGGCGTCAATATTCGCAACAAACCGGCAGTGACCACGCCCATGCGGGCATGCCATTCGTCCTTCGCCGACAGCACGCGCTGAACGATGTGCTGGCTGGCGCAGGTGTACCACAGGCCGGCCGTCAGAAATCCAGTGAAAACGCCCGTCCAGGGAAACTGCTCATGAGTCGGCGGCAGAAACAGGTCGAACTTTTGAGGATACTCGCGCGCCAATTGCCATAACCCGCCCGTCTTCCACAGCGCCAGAATCGGCAACAGGATCCCCGCCACAAGCATGAGGCCCATCTGCAGGAAGTCGGTCCACGCGCTGGCCTTCATTCCGCCATAAATCGTATATGCGCCGGTAACCAATCCGAAAAAGACGATGCCCCACAGGATGTTGGTGTCTCGATCAGCGGTCATTTGAAAGCCGAACATGCTTTCGATCGCCAGTCCTCCAGCGTAGAGCGACCCCGCGAGCAGCGTCGCGATGTATCCGGCCACGAGTGCCAGCGCGTACAGGTAGCGACAGGCGGAGTTGTACCGCCGCTCGAGGAACTGCGGCATCGTGTACAGGCCCGTCCGCACGTAATACGGCAGGAAGATAAACAGGAAGATGCTGTAGATGATCCAGGCGTTCCAGCTTCCGGTGGCGACCACTATGCCATAGAGATACGCAATGCCGACGTTCGCGATGTAGTGCTCGCTGCTGATGTCGCTGGCCACCATCGACGTGCCGACGACGTACCAAGGCAGCTTCTTCTCGCCGAGAAAATAATCCTGCGGCCTGCGCCGCGTGTTGCGCGAGACGGCGAATCCAAGCAGTAGGCTGATCGCCATGTACGCAAAGAAGACGGAGTAGTCGACGGCGTTCAGTAAAGCGTGATCGTTCATCGACTACGTGGTCACTTGAACCAGTTTCAAAACCAGCCAACATAACCGGACGCTAGCCACCCAGAGGGTACCCGCCGGCTAATCCGATCAGCCGGCCGGCGCTAGCCCCCGGTTTTGAAACTGGTCCTTATTTATTCTCAGCTCGCGCCCAGTTTTTCGGCCAGCTCCAAAAAGTCGCGGGCCTCGACGTCGCAACGATACGGCGTCTCGTCGTAGGGAAGATCGTATCGGTTCACGTAGGCGCCGCGATAGCCCGATGCGCGGGCGCCCACGACGTCGAAGCTGTTGGAAGAGACCATCATGAGCTCGCATGGTTCGGCCCCCAGGACTCGGGCTGCATAACGGTACACCTGCGGATTCGGCTTGAACACACCCACATCCTCGACTGAGATCACGCGATCGAAATCGAATTGAATGCGGTTTTTCACGAGGTGAGCCAGGTAATCTCGCTCGCCGTTGGATAGCACAACGAGCTTGAACTTACTTCTCAGCCGCACAAGGCCGGGTAGCGCATCACGGAAGGTCACAAGCTGCTGCCAGCCCTCCATGATGTGGCGAATGTCCGCATCATCAAACGCGAGCTTCAAGGCGCGCAGCGTGTAAATCAGAGCGCGGCGCGAGGAGTCGAGGTATCCGTAGTGGCCGGCGCAAAACTGATTGTCCTGGTATTGCTCGATGCGCTGGCGGTGTCGCCATCGTTCCCAAAGCGCGTCCGCTGTAATTTCTGTGTTTCTCTTGTTGACAAAGTCAATCAGTCGAGGCGCATGGCTTGTGCCCAGATCGAGGATCGTGCCAAAGGCATCGAAAGTGAGGCTGTGTACTGAGCCAAGTGGGTCCATTGATGTTGTTGGCATAAGCTCAGATTTGCGAGACTGTCAATGCGCCCTCATCCGCCGGTGCACGACGGGATTGCTCAAAGTGGCTTTACCACAACGGGCGTCACAGGCGATCGATCGATCCGAATCGCATTCCGCAGCGGTCGACCGAAGCCTTCGAAGGCAATCGTCATCACGTCGCCGTCCTCCAGGCGCAGGCGATCTTTGAAGCTGAACATATCGGCGCCGAGAAAATGGATGTGCACGTCGCCTGGCCGGCGGTGTTCGGCGTGCTTGAAGTGATGGTGCTCGAGATTGGCCAGCGAATGGCACATCCACCGCTCGCCGCTGGCTTGCGGCGCCTCCCAGATCACTTTTCCGTCACGTTCGATTGCCGAGCGCCCCGGCACGTCGTCGAACTTCGGCTCAATCACGAGCTCCGGCCCCAGCGCGCAGTCGCGGAGTTTCGATTCGGCCAGATACAAGTAATTCCTGGCCTCCAGCACATGGTCGGAAAACTCATTTCCTTGAGCGAGGCCAATGCGATGCGGTGTGCCGTCGTCGCCTATCAAATAGACGCCGGCAATCTCGGCTTCCTCGCCGCCGTCGAATCCGTGAGACGGCACATTAAGCGGCTCCCTGTGCGCGCGAAGTATGGTCCCCGCGCCTTTGTAAAACCACTCCGGCGCCGCGCCGACGTGACCCGGTTCGGGCCGGCCGCCCTCAAGTCCGAGCTGAAACATCTTCATGCTGTCGGTCTGAGCAGGGAGCGGGGAGCGAGGAGCCTGGAGCAATGATTCTGAGTTCGCACTCCCTGCTCCGTGCTCCGCGCTCCCCGCTCCTTCATGCATCGAATCGCGATTCTCCGCGCTGCCCTTGTGCGTCAGGCCGGTGCCCATGACGTGGCATCTGCTCGGTTCCGGGTGATCAATCGGCGGCGCGAGATGCCAGGCGGACCTCCCCTCATACACTTCGCCATAATCCAGCTGCTCAGTGGAGCTCAGCTCCTCGACCACCTCGCGCAATCGGCGCGCCGATCGGATCGCCGATGTCACGAGCTCATATACGGACGAACATCCGCGCAGCAGTCGAAGCTGAGGCTCTTCGACCACCGCCACGCGTCGGCTGCAGTCGGAATGTGAAAGTTGAACAATTCTCAGCATGGTTGTTCGCTCACACTGTTTCAGGAAGGCAATCCAAACAAAGTCGAGTACGTATGGACGAGGTCAATCATGCGGCCGCCAGAGACGACAGATCGATTGGATGCGAACGTCATGACCAGGATCACTGCGAGCATAAACCGTTTTTAGACGAGCTTGGTAACGCAATATGGCGCGCAGCAAGGGAGCAACAAGAGCACTGCTTTTGTACCGAACGAATCGATCGCGCGCATCGGCAATGCGTTTGACGAAAAGCAGGCGGGCCGCCATCACCTTTCTTCCGTCGTCAGATCGAAGTCGAATACATTTTCTTCATCCGCTTTCACTTCGCGCCGCAGCTCGGACTGCGTGTCGTATCGCGCGGGGATATGCGGAGGATTACTGACGAGTTCCCGTGAAATCGAAATCCGCACGGTATGCTCGCCGGCGAGGGCGCCTGGTTGACCTCGCTTGAACATCAGTTGATAGCGTCCGTCGGCGTCGGTGCGGCCACTGGACGCACGCTGCGCCCCATCCGGCTGAAAGCTCACGTCCGCGCTGGCGAGCGGCCGGCCATCAAGCGTGACACGGCCACTGACGGGCGCCACCTCGGGCCCGCTCTGGCCGCAGCCGGCAATAATTGCCAGCAGTAACGGTATAGCAGGTTTCATACGGCGCTTCGCGAACATTGCCAAACAGCCAACAAATCACAACGGGTCGAAAAACGAAACCGAACTCAAATGCCCGGCGCCATTAATATCCCTCAACCGGCACCTCATCATTCCGCCATGCAAGCCGCTGGTAAACACCGATAATCTTGGTTCCAATCTGAGGCCTGCATCGCAATGCCCCTCTTACTGTGCACGTGGCCTGATTCAGCGCCGTGTCAAAACTAACATCATCGTCAATCCAGCGCACCGATCCGTCGCAAAAGGCAAAAAACGCGCCGCCAGGGTGCGCGCTGCTGAAGCCTTCCGTGCACGTGTTATAGGCCCCCGTAGTAGGAAAGTTTAAGGTTTTTTGGTCAGTGACATGAGCCAAGGTCCACATGAAGCTATGCATCTGGCTGTCCGCATTGTTCCGCGAGCCAATCCAGGTAGCCGAGAGGCAAAACCCATCCCGTTCACCAATCATGAACGTCTTGCTTGTGCCATCCGTGACGTCCTTTATGGAAACCCTGCTGTCGCCGAAGAACATGCCATTGCTATCGCACTGATCTTTATTTGGGACGCCATCCGGGGACGTCGTACACTTATCGTCTCTCATTCCAAAGCTCCCTACGTAACTCGACGCGGACGGCAGAAACCTTGGGCTTAGGCTTTTTGAATTATCGCCGAGAAAGCTCCGCTCCCACATACCCGTATCCTGTGTTCGTCCGGGAGGGTTAATGATTGCGCAGCCGCCGCCAGGCTGTTCACACGGCACGAGAGCGGGCGTTCCATCGGACGGGCAGCGGTACACCTGCACCGGCGCCTGCAAAGGCGCTATCTCATTCGGGTTCGTTTGGCCTGCGACAAACACATCCGACAAGTTGCGCGGGCCGCGCTGAGCGTTTCGCGCCGCTGCCCCGGCGGCATTCCACGGCTGCATTAAGACAGGCGAGGGGCGCAGGCGATCGTAGCTGCTTTGCTCCTCGATATACGGCAACAGGAAGACGCCCCAACCCCAGCCCTCGAGGTTCGCAGCCGGACTGGGAACGAATCCAACCGGGAACTTCTTGTGCGTCGAATGATAGTTATTTGCCGCCAGCGCCAGTTGCTTCAAGTTGCTCTGGCATTGGGCGCGACGAGCCGCCTCGCGAGCCGCTTGAATTGCTGGCAATAGCAGCGCCACCAGGATGCCAATGATGGCAATCACCACGAGCAGTTCGACAAGCGTAAACGCGCAGCGTTTACGCTTGCTCACTGCCCTAAGCTTGTCGAAGGGCAGCTCAACTAACGCAAACGCGCGTCGCAAATAATTAGCATTCATGGCATTTGCCTTTCGGCGAGCGGGCGACACCGGCGCATCGAGCCGCGGCGCCGCGCGACCTCGATGCCCGCACGGGGAAACCATCCATTATGCGGCTTGTGGAAAGTACTGCCAACCCAGGCTAAACGAGTCTAACGATGCCGGCGCCGAATCCAAATACCGGACAAGCCCACGAACAACAACGTGAAGCAGGCAGGCTCGGGCACGGCGCCGGGCGCGCTAGAGCTGCCTCCGCCTGACATGGCGCCGAAGTTCGTTCGCCAGGTGTTATAGCCCGCCGGATCTCCGCCGTGAGCCGCCGGATTCTTACGCCACACGACATAATCGGCGGCGTCCACTTTGCCGTCGTTGTTGTAGTCGCCCGCGAGGCCGGCGCCGCCGACTGTAATAAGGCCGCCGCCCAGGAAATACTCATCGAAAATGTTCGTCGCACCACTGCCTGTGGCGCCGAACGTGCCGCTGGTGAAGGTGCTGGTGCCTAAGACCAGCGAGCCGATGCGCTCATCAATGCCATCTCCAAGGCTGATGAACCCCACATCCGCCATATTGGCGGTTCCGCCGCCAGCGAGCGTCAGTGTCGCTGTGTCGGCGATCGCGTCCAGGACTCCGGCGGAAATTGCCGCGCTGCCGGCGTTGACGGTTACGTCACCGCCGCCGAACGTCGCCGCCGGGCCACTTACCGTGAGGCTGCCGCCGTTCACGGTGTTATCGCCGGGATAGGTGTTCGCGCCGGCGAGCGTGACCGCGCCGCCGTCGACCGTCAGCGATGTGGCAGCCGTAATGATGCCGTTGAACGTCGCGGTGCCCGTCCCAGATTTATTACTGATGATTGGCCCTGCGGCCGTGTAATTGCTGTCGATCGTGACCGGACCGGTGCCGGCTAGGACGAGTCCGCCGCTTCCGCCGACGCTGCTCCCCTTAATGTCGCCACCGGAGAAGCTGTAGGTCGTATTGGTGTTATTGATCGTGACGACGTTCGGCTGCACGCCGCCGGCCGCGATGGTAACCTCGGTGTTCGCGCCGGAATCGTCGAACGTGACGTTATCGTTGCCCGCGAACGTGGTGCTGGCGCTTGTCGCTA
>DATFGJ010000439.1:0-8135 GCA_035249585.1 Lacipirellulaceae bacterium | reverse complement strand
CTGGCCAACGGGCACTATCTTTGGCCAAGGCCAGGTGATGGATTACGGGATCGACCCGGACATCATCAGCCTGTATGGCGCGCAGGCCGTGAAGAATTCACTTTTGTCCTTGTCGACGTTTTCGATCACCACGGACCTGCCAAATCTGTTCGACCCCTCGTTCGGCATATACGCGAACCCCGGAAATCGCGGCGATTCCTGGGAGCGGCCGGCCACCGTGGAACTGATTCATCCGGATGGTACCCAGGGTTTTGAAGTCAACGCCGGGCTGCGAATTCGCGGCGGGTATAGCCGCAGCGGTGACAATCCGAAGCACGCCTTTCGCTTCTTTTTCCGCGGCGACTACGGCGACTCGAAACTGGAATACCCACTGTTTGGCGACGAAGGCGTGGACGAATTCGACGTGCTCGATTTGCGCACCAGTCAGAATTACTCGTGGTCGTTCCACGGAGATCATCAAAATACATTTGAGCGAGAAGTATTCGGCCGCGATTTGCAGCGTGACCTCGGCCTCCCCTACACTCGCAGCCGCTACCATCACCTGTACATCAACGGCGTTTATTGGGGGCTGTATCAAACTCAGGAACGCATCGAGGAGTTCTACGGAGAATCGTATTTCGGAGGCCAGGAAGAGGATTATGACGTCGTCGTTGCAGGTAACGGCTACAGCCTGGAAGTCGAGGCCGGAAACGACGTCGCCTGGCGGCAGCTGTTCGATTACGCCGAGGCGCTTGCGGCCGCGCCGCAGTCGAACGCCAACTTGTATTGGACGATGCAGGGCCTGAACCCCGACGGTACGCGAAACGAAGCGCTTCCAGTGCTGCTCGACGTCGACGCCCTCATCGACTATGTCCTCATCATTTTTTACACGGGTGGCTTCGACTCGGGGCTATCGCGGTTTCTCGGCGACAACGCGCCGAATAACTGGTTCGGCATCTACAACCGCGAAACCGCCGACCGTGGCTTTCAATTCTTCATCCACGATAATGAGCACTCGCTGGGAGTGAACAGCACCAACAGCATCGATCGCACAGGGCCATTTAACAACGGCAATCAAAGCAGCTACTGGCATAGCAACCCGCAGTTCCTGCACCAGGACTTGATGGCTCATCCTGAGTACAAGCAACATTTCATCGACCATGTGCAGGGGTATTTCTTCAACGGCGGGGCCATGACGCCCGCGGCCAGCATTGCTCGGCTCAACGAGCGCGTTGCTCAGTCTGAGCCCGCGATCATTGCCGAGGCGGCCCGCTGGGGCGACTCGAAAATTCATCCACCGCGCAACAAATCGACTTGGGAATCGCAGATCAACATCCTCAGAAACACGTATTTCCCGGGGCGCGGCAACAGGGTGCTCGATCAGTTGCAGGCCGACGGGCTGTTTACCTATGCGCCAACCACGATGACCGGCTTTACCGCGCCGGTGTTCAGTCAGCACGGCGGCATGGTCGCCAGCGGCTACTCGTTGACGATCTCGTCTGCCTCGGCTGGGACAATCTATTACACGACCGATGGGGTGACCGACCCTCGAGCCATCGGCGGGCAGGTGAACTCGTCTCCCGCGGTCAATGCGTACAGCAGTAGCAATCCAATCATCATCTCGCAGACCACCACGGTGAAGGCGCGCCTGCGCACGCCGACCGGCCAATGGTCTGGTCTTGTGGAAGCGACATTTACTACGCCGTCATTGCCCGGCGATTACGACGATAATGGCACCGTTGAGCAAGAGGACTATCTCGTCTGGCAGGCTGATTTCGATAGCAGCGTCGCACCGGGCAGCTCGGCAGATGGCAGTGGCAATGGCGTCGTTGACGCCGCGGATTATGTGGTTTGGCGGAAGAACTTTAGTTCGTCGAGCGGTGCTGCGCAAGGCGCGTCGCAACCAACGGCGGCCGCTGCCGCAGTTGGATTGTCGGCCGGCGATACCACGGCACACGATGATGCGCTATCTGAACCGGCAAACCTCCTCGTTTCTGCGGGCAGCGACAATACGCGCGATCGCGCGCATCTGGCGAGCCGCGCTATACAGTTTCGCCCTGGAGTCCGCGGCTCGTCTCAACAGTTCGCTCGCGATTTATTGCTCATCGCGCAGGATCAGGTAGCTCTTGATTCAGTAAGTGACGCTTCGTCCCGAGTTTCCAGAACAGTTGTCTCCCAGGCTGAAATGGCTGCTCATAAGGCGACGCAATACCCTGTTGATGAATTGTTTAGCGCATTGGGTGAACGTCGCGAATATGGGTTAACTGCCTTCTGAAGCCTCGCCAATGTCCGGGGCGAGACGGTGGCGGCAGCCGTGCGGATTTCCTGCGGTAGCGGTGCCCCACGCGCTCATCACCGCATGCAGGTGAGAATCGCCCGAGCAGCCCCCGCCGCTCCGACCACGGCGTCCGACGCGCCAACTGCTTCGCCGTTCGCTGCGATCGCGTCGCATGGCATTTCCCTGGATAGCGAACTGGGTATCTGGCCGCGGAATTGCCATGTTTCTGTTGTTGCTCGCCGTATTCGCGCCGTAGCAGTTCCGCATTGCTGGCCGTTGCGTTAACATATCGGTCAAGCGGATGCGCGTTGGGCATCTCGAACTGACTTAATTGCGACCGCCACCGCAGGTGCGCTGGACTTTACAGAATAACTGCCCGCTCGCTCGCGGGCGGTGTTATCAACTCGGCATTCGACTTTACGAGGACTGATATGGCCACAGCTACGCTCGAATTGCTTCCCGAGGTCGGTAAGTTCTTGGATAAGCCGCTGCAGCGGCCCTGGGTAGGCGGCAAGGAGGCGACATCGTCGGATGGCGCAACATTCGATACGCATGATCCCGGCTCGGGCGAGAAGCTCGCCACCGTGCCGCATTTCAGTGAGCCGGATGTCGACGCCGCCGTTTCGGCCGCTCAGCGGGCGTTCGAAAAGTCGGGTTGGGCCACGTTGCCGCCGAACGAACGGGGCGCTCTTCTGCACCGGCTGGCCGACGAAGTCGAGCGACGGCTTAAGATCATCGCGCAAATCGAGTCGCTCGACGCCGGCAAGATCGAAGCTCAAGCGCAAGGCGACGTGGCCAACTTTGTAGCCACCGTCCGGTACTTCGCTGACCTCGCACAGTACGTCAATCGCCGCAACACGCTGGCCGTGCGCGGTCACGAGGCTTGGACCATGCGCCAACCCTGGGGACCCTGCGGTTTTATTTTCCCATGGAATTTCCCGTTCCTGCTGATCGGCTGGGGAATTGCGCCGGCGCTGGCCGCCGGAAACACGGTGGTGATCAAGCCGGCCGAGGACACGCCGCTGTCGGCGGTTTATTTGGGGCAACTGGCGAAGGACGTTGGCTTGCCCGACGGCGTCATCAACGTAGTTACAGGATTCGGCGAGACCACAGGCGCGGCAGTATCGCGCCATCCCGGCTTGCGGCGCATGAGTTTTACCGGTTCGCCCGAAGTTGGTCGGCTGGTGGCCGAAGCGTGCGGCCGCAATCTGACGCCCGTGAAGCTGGAACTGGGTGGAAAAGGCGCGGCCGTCGTGTTCGATGACGTCGACGTCGCCGATACGGCCGCCAAGCTTGTTGGCGCCATCACCTTCCATACCGGTCAAGTCTGCTGCGATGCGACGCGCTGGCTCGTGCATCGCCGAGTGTACAACCAGTTTGTTGATGAATGTGCGAAGCGCATCAAGCAGGTGCGGGTCGGCTACCAGATGAACGAGTCGACGCAGATGGGCCCGGTCGTCAATGAAAAGCAGCGCAAGCGTGTGCTGAATTATCTTGAAAAGGGCGTGAAGCAAGGCGCGCGCATGATTGTCGAAGGCGGCGCCGCGGACGTGCCCGGCAAAAAGGGGCATTATGTGAAGCCCGCGCTGATGGAAGGCAAGCTCGACAATGTTGCAGCCCGCGAGGAAATATTCGGGCCGGTGGCCTATCTGGCCAGCTTTGAAAGTGAGGACGAAGCGCTGGCGATGGTGAACTCGACCGACTATGGGCTGGCCAACAGCGTGTGGTCGAGCGACCTGGGACGATGCGGCCGAATTGCCGAACAGATGCGCGCCGGAAATTCATGGATCAATGCGCACAATGTGTTCCCGCACGGCGTGCCGTACGGCGGCATCGGAAAGTCGGGGCTGGGTGGCGGCGTCAACTCTGTCGAAACATTGTTCGATTATTGGCGAAGCGTCAGTGTCGTGCGACCGCTGTGATTGCCGCATACACGCCGGGCATCGATGCCAAACGACGTTCAAAAACTTGTCCTGTGGCTGATCCCGGTCGCGCCGCTCGCGGCGGCGCTCATCACAGCCCTTCTCGGCCCGAAATGGATCCGGCAACGAAGCCACCTGCCGTGCTGGTTCGGCCTGGCAGTTTCGGCCGTTGCGTCGTTCGTGCTGCTCTCGTCGATCGTGCCCGAAGGATTTACCGAGCATGGCGGATCGCCAGCAGTTGCAAGCGGCTATCAGTTCCTGAATGTAGGTGGGATGAACGTCGGCGTGGATCTTCGCGCAGACGCGATGACCGCTCAAATGCTGGCAATGGTCACAATAGTGAGCTTGTTGGTCGCCGTGTTCGCGGCCGGTTATATGCACGGCGACCGCGGCTATGCACGGTTCTTCGCCGAGTTTTCGCTGTTCGTGTTCGCGATGTGCATGCTGGTGCTGTCGCCCAATTTCTTGCTGCTGTACGTGTTCTGGGAAGGCGTGGGGCTGTGCAGCTACCTGTTAATTGGCTTCTGGTACGCGCGGCCGAGCGCCGCCGCCGCGGCCAAGAAGGCATTTGTCGTAAATCGCATCGGCGACTTCGGGTTTCTGCTGGGCATATTTTTGATTTGGACGACGTTCAGGTCGGTCGACTTCAGTGACGTGCTGTATGATTCGCAGCGGTTGGCGGCCGTCGTTGCCGACCAACCGGGCCGCGTGACGGCGATTTGCCTGCTGTTGTTTCTCGGCGCCGTGGGCAAGAGTGCCCAATTTCCGTTGCATGTCTGGTTGCCGGACGCCATGGAAGGCCCGACGCCAGTGAGCGCATTGATTCATGCGGCCACGATGGTGACAGCCGGCGTCTATGTCGTGGCCCGCTGTGCTCCGTTGTTCATGCTTTCGCCTACCGCACAGCTCATCGTCGGCGGCATCGGAGCGGTTACGTCGCTCGTCGCCGCGCTGATTGCGCTAACACAGACCGATCTCAAGCGAGTGCTCGCCTATTCCACCGTGAGCCAACTGGGCTACATGTTCATGGCGCTAGGAGCGGGCGCGACAGGGCCGGAGGCCACGACGCTCGCTGTCACGGCCGCCATGTTCCACTTGTTCACGCACGCGTTCTTCAAGGCCCTGCTGTTTCTTGCGGCCGGCAGCGTGATGCACGCCATGGGCGACGTGATTGACATGCGGCGCTTTGGCGGCCTGCGACGGGCGCTGCCGGTCACGCACTGGACGTTTTTGTGCGGTGCGGCCGCGCTGGCGGGCCTGCCTCTGCTGTCGGGATTCTGGAGCAAGGACGAAATCCTGGCCGTGCTGCACGGCGCCTCGGAGGAGTCCCGCTACGGCGCGTACTTTAACGCAATCTTCCTGATTGCGGTTGCGACAGCCATGTTGACCGCGTTCTATTCGTTCCGCGCCTACTTCTTGACGTTCTGGGGCGAAGAGCGATTTCCGGAAGAAGCGGGCCACCATCCGCACGAAGCGCCTGCAGTAATGGCCTGGCCGCTGCGAGTTTTGGCCCTGGCGGCCGTTATTGTCGGCTTTGCCGTCGGTCCTGCTACGCATTGGTTTGCTGAATACCTGCATCACACTCCGGGACTCGCCGAGGCGCCACATCCGGAACTCCATGTGCCGCTGATGATCCTAAGCGGAGTGGCCGCCGTGATCGGTATTGCAGCCGCCTGGGTGCTCTACGTGCGCTCGCCGGCGCTGCCTTCGCGCATTGCCGCCGCGCTCAGGCCGCTGTACAAAGCCTCGCTCAACAAGCTGTATTTCGATGAAATCTATTGGGGCCTCGTTGTTGCACCGCTGCGGTTGTTGGCTTGGTTTTCCAGCTGGTTTGACAGGCGTGTAATCGACCCGCTGGTGGATATTATCGGCCTCGTTCCGCGCTTTGTAAGCGGCGTGCCGCGTGTGTTTCACCACGGATTGGCGCCGACGTACGCCTTGGTGATGTGGATCGGCGTCGTGGTCTGCACGCTCTTTGCGCTGCGGGTATTGCCCTGATGAACGCATTGCTGCCTACGACACTGCTGATTCCATTGGCCGGCGCGGTCCTGCTGCTTGCTGCGCGAAGTGTGATGTCATACCAGGCGGCCAGGAAGCTGGCGTTGGCCGCATCCGTCGCGACGCTTATTGCTTCGTTGGCACTTGGTTACCAGTTTTCGCGTTTGTCGCCTAATGTGGAGGAGCGAACGTCGCCCGTTAAGCCGCGCCATAGCATCTCATACCCGTGGCTTACGCAAGCCAATGAATTGTCCGACGCACCTGGGGACGAGCCGCTGCGGTTCGATTTGCTTTTCGGGCTCGACGGCATAAGTCTCGCGCTCATCGTATTGACCACAGTGCTGACTGTGCCGTGCGTACTCGTTTCGTGGGAATCAATTCGCGAGCAAGCCGCCGGATTTTACGCCTGTCTGCTGTTGCTTGAAGCGGGGTTGATAGGTGTGTTCTCGGCATTCGACCTGGTGTTGTTCTATGTATTTTTCGAGTTCACGCTGGTGCCGCTCTTTTTTTTGATTGGCATTTGGGGCGGACCGCAGCGGCGCTTTGCGGCGATCAAGTTTTTTTTGTATACGCTTGCCGGCAGTTTGATCACGCTCGTTGGCCTGGTGGCGCTGGTGCTCTCAGCCATGTCCGATGGACTGGCCACGCCCTGCTCTATTCCCGAACTGGCCGCCTGGCTTAAGGCCAATCCGTTAAGCCATGAGATGCAAGTTGCGTTATTTCTAGCGATCTCTGCCGGGTTCATGGTGAAAGTGCCGGTGTTTCCTCTTCATACGTGGCTTCCGCTGGCCCACGTGGAAGCACCGACGGCCGGCAGCGTTATGCTTGCCGGTGTTCTGCTCAAACTGGGGACGTACGGCTTTCTGCGGCTTTGCCTGCCGATGTTTCCCTATGCTTGTGAGACGATAGGAATCCGGCTGCTCGCGGTGCTCGCCGTGGTTGGCATCATTTACGGATCACTTTGCGCGCTTGCGCAGCGCGACATCAAAAAACTCGTCGCCTACAGCAGCGTGGCTCACCTTGGCTTCTGTATGCTTGGAATGTTCGCGCTAAATCGCGTAGGCATATCCGGCGCCGTGTTGCAAATGATTAATCATGGCTTGTCGACCGGCGCGCTGTTTTTGCTGGTGGGCATGATTTACGATCGCTACCACACGCGGCAGCTCGACGACTTGGGAGGACTCGCGGCCCGCTTGCCATTGCTGACCGTTATGATGGTGTTCATTTCGATGGCCAGCATCGGTCTGCCGGGGCTGAACGGATTTGTAGGCGAAGTGCTGTCGCTGGCCGGAATGTTCGCCCGCCATCCCGTTTACGCCGTGCTGGGAGCGACGGGCGTGGTGCTAGGCGCCTGGTACTTGCTGAACATGCTGCAACACGCGTTCTTCGGCCCGCTCCGCGAGCCCGCACATGGCGGCCATGCTATCCGTGACATGAACGCGCGAGAGTTTTTCGCAATTGCTCCGATCGCGGCTCTCTGCCTGTGGATTGGCGTGATGCCGCAGCCGCTTTTGAATCTCATCCGACCTGATGTTGATGCGATCGTATCGTTGTATGAGCCCGTCGACGAACTGCGAGCATCACAAGCCAACGCGCTAAATATTGCATTCAACACTGTGGCCGAAGTTCCGAACCCTGAACCCTGAACCCCAAACCTGAAGCCTTACGCGTGTCGGAAGCCGTTGAACAAATCCATCGCACGGCCTCGCTAATCGTGCCGGAAATCATTCTGCTCGCGGCGACGTGCCTGCTGCTGGTCGCAGGTCCGCTCGTGGTGGGTGATGCCGGGCAGGCAACTCCGGGTCTGCGACACCGCTGGGGATTTTTCTCGCTGCTCGCGATCGGTTTGGCATGGCTTGCGTGGTTTGGCGGCTCGGCGGAATCGTCGCACGGCGCGCTGTTCAGCACCGACCCCCTGTTGTGGTACGCGCGAGGCCTGTCGCTATCGGCCGGCATTG
>DATFGJ010000438.1:0-6120 GCA_035249585.1 Lacipirellulaceae bacterium | reverse complement strand
AGCCGAGAAGGCAAACACGTCGAGGCGTGGCCCGATTATTGGCAGCAGTTGCGAGAGCTGATTGACTTGGCGTATGACCGCTACGCTCTGCGCACGCAAATTACTATCTTTGCCGATGCGCAGCTAATGCCCGAGCAGGATGCCCGCATTGAGCACATGCGCAAGCTGCTTGCCGACGTCGTGCCGGGTCGCGAGCATAAGATTATCCTGCTCGAAGTCGCCAACGAGGCGTGGCAGAACGGCTTCCCTGGCGATGAAGGCGTGGCGCAGCTGCGCGAGTTCGCGGAGTATTTAAATTCGAGGACGGATGTCCTCGTCGCGATCACGTCGAACCACGACTGGCCGGAATTGGGCAGCTTCAAGGGATTCGAGCAGACTTACGAGGGCGGCGTGGCCGACATCGCCACGTGGCATTTCAGCCGGGACCGCCGCACCGACGATGGCTGGGCACCAGTCTATGACTGCTGGCATTTGGGCGAGCGGCCCGGCCTCCCGCCAGTGAGCAGCAACGAGCCGATCGGGCCCGGCTCTTCGGTAAATACCGAACAGGAACCGATCCGCCTGGTGATGGCCGCGGCATTTGCCTACTCGGCGAAGCTGCCGATGTACGTGTTCCACAGCGGCGCGGGGGTTTTCGGCCGAACGCGGTTTGAAGACATGCCGGGGATCGACCGCTTCTCGCCACTGTTGCGGCTGCTACCGCCCGACTTGCCGAATTGGGAGCGGAACGACGGAAAAGAAGCGCGGGCTCCTTTCACAGTGTTCGCCGGCGGCGAGGCGAACCGCTACTGGCCGGAAGTTGAGTCGGCGCGCGACGGCTGTGTGCGAAACACCGGCAATCGCAAGGGGCACGAGTTTGTGTGCGTGCCGATAGGCATTCGGCCCGGCGGTTTGCAAATCGAAGCCCGGGTGCCGTTGAAGTTTACGGCTTGCGACCAACTTACCGGCGAGATGCGGATGACGGCGAACATGCGGCGCGGCGCGCGGGTAAAGCTGCCGGCGGAACCCGGGGCGCTCGTGATCTTGGGACAGATTCTTCCTGATGGATGAGATTCGAACTTGCCCCAATTCATTGGTCGCTGAAGCGACCAGTCCGTCGCCTTTTGCTAATTAGAGTAAGCTATCGAGCAGCAGGCGCATCTTGCGCATTTCGGCGCGGTGGTCGAAGCCTTCGAGCGGCGTCATTTTCACTGAGAGGGCGCGCTCGTATCCAACTTTTTCAAGCTGGCCGATGAGCTTGCCATAGTCGATCTGGCCCTGGCCCACCCGAACTTGGAGCTTCTCTTTTGTCGAGTCGCGCAGGTGGACGTGCTGCACGTAGCGCATCACTTTTTCAATGTTGCCCCCTTGGTGAGGGCCGGTGATGTAATGACTCGGGTCGAGCGTTAGCCGCAGGCCCTTTACATTGTCACACAGGACGACGGCCGTGTCAGGATCCTGCGTCATGCAGCCGATTTGAGTTTTGAGGCCCACAACCGCGCCTTCCAGCGAAGCGATTTCGACCAGCTTTCGCAAGCGCTCAATTTCTTCGTTGAAGGGCGTGCCCAACTCGGAGCACGGCACAACCAGCGTGACGACTTTGATCGCCTTGGCCAGCTTGCAGCAGGATGCAAAATAATCGTAATAGGTTGGGCCGGACGCCAGCTCAATGTCCAATGCGGCAATGTCGAGCCGATGCGTGTCGCGGCAGAAATGGGCCGCGCGCTCCACGTCGCTATGAACCTCCGACGGCTTGAGCCAGCCGCCCGACTCGTGGATCGGCAGCTCGACGGCCGTGAATTCCAGGTCGCGCAGAACTTCGAGCACGTCTTGAGGCGCAAGTTCGGGGAAACACTCAGTGGATGCGGCGACAAACACGCGGGTTGCTCCTTGAAGTCTCGTTTCAGACCGTCCACTTTAGCGGGAATTCATTGATGGTGGAAGACAAGGAGACAGGGAGATACGCAGACAAGGAGATCCCAGGGCGGGCCGAATCAAAGTGTGGCTTAAAAGAGATATGTCTCCGTGTCTCCCCCTCTCCTTTTCTCCTTGTCTTTTTCCCAAGCGGCAGCGGCCGCAATTTGTTCGATCGCCGCCATACTCTAAAATGTTCTTGATGGAAGCACGCTAGCAGTCAATTCAAACAGGGAGAACCGTTGCCATGGCTCAAGACGATATCCAAGTGACGCAGGTCAATCCGCCGGGCGGTCCGGCAGCGTCCGCGCAGCCGCAGCAGATCATTATTCAGCAGCCGCGCAGCAGCCGGCTCGGCAAGTGGATCGTCAGCGGACTGATCACGGCCGTTGTCATCATATTCATGATGTACAGCGGTTACGCGAGCTACTACGTGCCCCGTGACATGCCCAAGGAGAAATATCACTCGCTCGACAAATACGCCGAGAAGAAAATCGCCGTCATTGAGATCAAGGGGCCGATCTACGACGAGGGGGATGGCTACGTCAAGAAGCAGATCGACCTCGTGCGCGAAGATCCCGCCGTCGTTGGCGTCGTTGTGCGGGTCGACTCACCCGGCGGCACAGTAACAGGCAGCGACTACGTATATCACCATTTGCGGCAGCTTGCGAAAGAGCGCAAGATTCCGCTGGTGGTGAGCATGGGAAGCGTTTGCGCAAGCGGCGGGTACTACGTGGCGATGGCCGTGGGGGATCAGCCGAACTCGATCTTCGCGGAGCAGACGACGTGGACCGGCTCGATTGGCGTGATCATTCCGCATTTCGACCTGTCGCAGGCACTAGCGGCACTCGAGATCAAAGACGATTCGATCTCCAGCGGCCCGTACAAACAAATGGGCACACCCACGCGCGAAATGACGGAGGAGGAACGCAAGCTGCTTCAAGAGCTGGTCGACGACAGTTTTGGCCGATTCAAGGAGGTGGTCCGCAGTGGTCGGCCGGCGTTCAAGAATGACCCGGCAGCTCTGGAGCAAGTGGCGACAGGGCGGATCTTCACTGCCAGCCAGGCATTGGAGCGCGGGCTTGTGGACCAGATCGGTTTCGTCGAAGCGGCGATCGCTCGGGCGGCCGAGTTGGCGAACGTCGATCCGAAAAACGTGCGCTGCGTGCATTATGAGGAGCCGCCATCGTTTTTCAGTGGACTGGCAGGCGCGAATGCGAAACTTAGCGGACGAGCAAACATTGACCTCGGTGGCTTTCTGGATCTCATGACGCCGCGCGCCTATTACTTGTGGACCTGGCTGCCGGCAGCAATGTCGAATTCGCGCTGAAACGCCCAAAGCCCGGAAAGTTTACAGCTATGGAGCAGTCCACCGACATGCGCTTGTTTCTCGCGCCTTCCGATGTAATCGACTGGGTTCATCCGGACATCCGTGCACTTGCGTCGCGACTAGCGAATTCGGAGAGCGATCATCGTCGGATCGCGCGACGGTGCTTCGAATGGGTGCGCGACAAGGTCGAGCATTCTGTCGACTTCGGCCGGGCGGAGGTGACTTGCAAGGCATCGGAAGTCCTAGCGCATCGCACCGGTTTCTGTTATGCGAAAAGTCATCTGCTCGCTGCGCTACTTCGTGCGAATGGTGTCCCCGCGGCATTTTGTTATCAAAGGCTGTCCGTCGACGGAACTGGGCCTCCGTTCTGTTTGCACGGGCTCAATGCCGTGTGGCTGCCGGAGTTTGGTTGGTATCGTGTCGATGCGCGGGGAAATAAAGCAGGCGTAACTGCCGAGTTTACGCCTCCGATCGAACGGCTCGCTTTCAGCGTCCGCGTTCCGGGCGAAGCTGACTTACTGGCGATTCTTCCGGAACCTTTGCCGGACGTCGTTCAAGCGCTGCGGCAATACGAAGAGGCGCATGTGCTAGCTGCCAATTTGCCAGATCAAGCGCCGGTCGCCGCAGGAATTTAATGGGGCAACGCCTTAATGGTTCATCTGTTAAACGCCATTGATTCCTTGCTTACGCCTTGGTTCAAGGAGCGCGGTCAGGGTGCGTATCGCGTCGCTCAGGTGCGGCGATGGTTATTTGCCAGGAGGGCGGACCGCTTTGCTGCGATGACCGATTTGCCGCATTCGCTGCGCGATGAACTGGCACGCGACTTCACGCTGTGGAGTACAGAAATCGCCCGGCATACGCAAGCCGGCGACGGCACCGAGAAACTTCTGCTTACGCTTTCCGATGGTGGGCAGATTGAGTGCGTGTTGTTGAGAGAGGGTGTCTCAAGCGCCCGCGACCAGCGGTCGCCGCATCATGTAGGTCGCAGGACGATCTGCATCAGCACTCAGGTCGGCTGCGGAATGGGCTGTGTGTTTTGCGCGAGCGGCTTGGAGGGCGTGATTCGTAATCTCACCACAGGCGAAATCGTCGAACAAATGCTTCGGCTGCAGTTGCTGCTAGTGGCGGACGAGCGGCTCAGTCATATTGTGGTGATGGGGATGGGCGAGCCGCTGGCGAATCTGGATGCGTTGCTGCCAGCGCTGGACGAGGCCAGCCGTGAGGACGGCTTGGGCATCAGCCAGCGGCGGATTACGATTTCCACCGTGGGACTGCCAAAGGCGATGCGGCGGCTGGCGGACCGCGATCCGCGGTACCGGCTTGCCGTGTCGCTGCACGCGCCGAACGACGACTTGCGGCGCGAGATCGTGCCCATCGGCGAAAAGATTCCGCTGGCCGACATCCTGGCTGAGGCCGACCACTATTTCGATCGCAGCGGACGGCGGCTCACGTTTGAGTATGTCCTTCTGGCCGGCCTGAATGACAGCCCCGCGTACGCCAAGGAGCTGGCCGAGCTTTTGGCCGGTCGAACAGCGATCGTCAACGTGATCCCCTACAATCCTGTAGCCGGGCTGCCTTATCAAACGCCCAGCCTGACGGCGCAGCGCGCGTTTCAGCACACTCTGGAACAGCGCGGAGTAAGCGTGCGCTTCCGGCATCGCAAGGGCGACGCGATTGATGCGGCATGCGGTCAGCTGCGGCGCCGAGCTCAGAGCACGGCTGAAGTTGCTCCCCTAGCGGCAAGAGGGGGAGACAAGGAGCCAAGGCTTCGGCCGTGAGCTCAGCCGAACGGAGACAAGGAGATTCAGTGTAACGCCTGTGTCTCCTTGTCTCCACGTCTGGTTGTCTCACTGTCTTTTCCTCACATCCGCCGGATGGCGACTTCGTAGAAGCCGATCGTTTTTACCGGGGCCTCTTCGAGGATGCCGTTGACGATGCGCTCGATTCTCTGTCGCAAGCTCGCCAGGCTGGGATCCGCGAGTTCTTCGGCCGAAGTGGCCCGCACGGCGGCAATCGTTTCGTGCCGAAGTCGATATTCGTCGATCTTAAGCTGCCGCTCGATTTCTGCCACCCGATAGTGAGGCACATTGCCGAAGATGTGCAGGCGTAATTGAGTGACCGAGCCCGTTTTCGGATCGCGCGGCAGCGACGTGTGGTACGACCCCAGGTCGACTTCGGCCAGGTGCGTGCTGAGTGCCGCGGACCGGGCCTGCGTGACGAGCGAATCGCCGTCGTAGCAGCCGCAATTCGAGCTTAGCAAAAACGCAGCCAGCGCCAGCGGCACTTTCAGGCTGGCGGTAAGGCCGGCCGTTCCGCGATGTTTCCGCTGGTCCGTTGTCATGATCGGTTCCATCGTCAAAACCGTCGCATTCGACGACTAAAGCGCTGGCAGTATGAATACTCGCGCACAAATATAGGTCACCGGTCATCGCGGCCTTCTAATCTATCTTTTCAAGGGGAACTACGATGTTTGTCCGATGCGGAGGAAAACGACATTGCTTCAGCGGCCGGCTAGGCGTCGTGCTCGCCTGCGTGTGGCTGTGCTTCGTCGCCATCGGATGCGGATCCGACCCTACGTTCGAGTTCGACCAACTTGATCTAGTCGCCGCCGAAGAGGAGCTGGAAGAGTTCTCGCTTGGTGAATATGCCATTCCTATTCCTGCAGTTGAAAATCCTGCGGGCGGCGGGACCTCGAAGCACAACCGCGTCCAAATGGATTTCGAGCTCTTCGCGCTGGTGTCACCGCACGAGAAGTCGACCCTATCGCAAGCCTGGGAGCGACACCAGGGCATGATCCGCGACCGCGTGATCCGTGTTTGCCGCGATGCGTCGCTGGAGGTGTTGCATGAGCCGGAGCTAGGCACACTCAAAGCAAAACTCATCGACGCGCTTGCAAT
>DATFGJ010000437.1:0-11344 GCA_035249585.1 Lacipirellulaceae bacterium | reverse complement strand
ATCATCGCCGATCGTTGACAAGGCTTTGGCGAACGTATGGTAGTAGTAGAACAAGCCGTTGTCGCCCATGCCGGGATTCTCAGTCACCGTGTAGTGCTTGCAAATCCAGTCGTAGGCGGCCTTCACACGCGGGTCGTCGCGCGAGACACCGGCGTAAATCATGCTTTTGAGGCCGGCGTAGGTCATCGAGCCGTAGCTTCGCAGGCCGCCGTCGGGCGTTTCGCCGGCCTGGCTTTGCCCGCCCGCGGCGACGGTGTAATAAAAGCCGCCGTCGTTCACCTTGGCCGCGTGCGGTGATGTGTTGTGCTCACTTTCAAGATTCTGGCAACGCGAAATGAAAAGCAGCGCTTTTTGCAGCGCCGGATCATCCTCCCCGCGGCCGATTTCATGCAGCGCGTCGACCAGGAAACTGGTGTTCGAGAGGTCGGGCCGGCTGTGCGATCCGTAGCCCGCACCGCCGTAGCTCATGCTGGAAATCTCGTGCCCTTCGTCTTCGTCCCATTGCTGGGCTTTCACGAACTTCTCGGCGCCGGCGAGCAAATCGTCGTATCGGCCGTCCTTGTTTGCCAACTGGAAGCAGACGATCGAAAGCGACGTCTCGTAGTTTTTGTATCGGCTGCCCTCCTGATAGATGCCGCCGTCCTCGTGCAGGTGGCCTTCCAAGTACTTCAGGGCGCCGGCCACAACTGGATCGTTCACCGTGCGGCCATTGCGCAGAAGCCCGGAGGCGACAATCGCCGTGATGCCGGGGCCAGAAGCTGCGCTGAACGAACCGTCGTCGGCTTGCGATTGCTCAAGGAAACCGACGGCCTTGCCGATTGCCGCGTCGAGCTTCGCCGAATCGGGCGTTGATCGTGTCTCCTGGCCGGAGGCGCGGCTTGATGCCAGAAGGGTACCACAAACTGCGATCGACCAGCATGCAATGCGTGTATGCGAACGGTTTGAAAACCACATCACACAAGACTCCAGTAGTGACATGAAGCCGGTAACAGCAGCCCGGAATTAAAGCGGCAATTACCCGTTAATTGCCATCCAGGCAAGCACTACAATCCATAGCGTCCAAAGCACACTCGCGGCGATCAATTGCCAGCGGCTACTCTTGGCCCGTTCCATCGCCGTCATGAGTCGGAGGTAATCGGCAGGAAGGCGTCGCGCAGGCCGTCGTCGAAGTCGAACACGTTGTCGAAATCTTCGCGCCGATCGCTTTCGGTTTTTCGCATCAACTTGACGTCGATCAAGTTGAACACGATCTCGCCGAAGTCGCCCGTATTGCGAACGCCCCATTCGTTGAGCACACTTTTGGCCATGAGGCCGAATTGCTGCACGGCATACTGGCGGATTGCCTCGCACAGTTGCTGGCCGGTGACGTGCCGCTCGGCCTCCTCCTCTTCTTCGCTCGTGGAGGACTGCCCCATGCCCATGTTCTCTTGGGCATGCTTCAGCGCTTCGAAGATAAAGAAATAAGCGTCGCGATGATAACGGCGATCGCGCCGCAACAATTCAGTCAATGGATGTTCTTGGTCTAGCATGAATCCATTTTCGGTCCCACGCGCCGTTTAGGCAACTGGGGCGGCGAAAAACCGTGTACTTCCGCAGACTTGCGGAGATTTGAACCGCCAGGAACGCCAAGAAGGCAGAGTTTTTAATGCAAGACGATCTTGACGAAATGGCAAACAGCGCCCTGCGCAACATTCTTGGCGTTCTTGGCGACTTGGCGGTATAGTTTAATTGCTATCGCCGTTCGCTTCGGGGGAGTTGCCCTCGTCGTCAAACCGAAAGAACGTATCTTCCAGTTTGGCTAGCTCGTCGGGCAGCGGTTCGGCCGCGGGCTGATCGAGCGTTTCATCGGCAGCCACTGGCTTATCGCCGCGGCGCGGTTTCTCGCGCTTGAGCACGGTGAGGACGTCGGCCGCTTCGATCACTATGCGCCGCATGTCCTCGGTCTCGACGAGAATCTGCCCGGCGAGAATTTCCTGCGCCAGCACGCGAGCACGGCCGCTGTTGGTGATGATGTCGGCGCCCACCGGCGGCAGCTCGCGCTGCAGCTCCTGGTACGTATCATACTCGTATCGCAGGCAGCACTTCAGCCGTCCGCAGCGGCCCGATATCTTGCTGGGGTCCAGCGTGGCCCGCTGCAGCTTGGCCATCTTCATGGAGACCGGCGGCATCTCGCTGAGGTGCGTATTGCAGCACACGACCTTGCCGCAGTCGCCGTAGTCGGCCAGCAGCTTGGCTTCGTCGCGCACGCCGATTTGCCGCATCTCGATGCGCGTTTGGAACTCGTTGGCCAGAACTTTCACCAGCTCGCGAAAGTCGACGCGGCCCTCGGCAAGGTAATAAATCACGACGCGCTCGCCGCCATACAGATGCTCCACGTCCACAAGCTTCATGTCCAAACCCAGTTGCTTGATCTGCTCTTGGCAGACGCTGTACTCACGCCGTTCCTGCTCGAACATCTTGCGCAGATCGCGGGCATCGTCGTCGGTCATGCGGCGGAGGATCTGTCCCTGCTTGGCGTCGACCATTTGCGCGACGGCCGCATCGGTCGCCTCGCACAGCACTTCGCCCGACTCCAAGCCGCGCGTGGTGCGCGCAATCACCTGGTCGCCGCGCACGAAGGTGTCGCGCCCGCGCGGCGCAAAGACGCCCAAGTTGCGCATCACTCCATGGCGGACGATGTATTTGGGCATGACGTCGAACTCCGGCGCCAGTCAGCTCACCGCCGACGGCACCTGCCGAGTATAGACAGTTTCTCAGGAAACTCCCATAGAAGACGGCCGTCGCGATTGAGCCGATTTTTTAGCCGCGAGCGATTGCCCTGGTCGGTCGCGGCGATTGTCATCGGCAGAGGCGGAGCCAGCATCATGGTAGCGAACGGAGGGCTACCCAAAACATTGACCGCCGGCCACCGCCCGCCGCGCCTCAGACAGCCCAGCCCTATCAGCTCATGGTGAGTCCGGCGGAATGTAACCATGAATGAGCTTGTCGGCTATGCTGTCGGGCAGTATTTCCCTGCCATTATGTGTTGCCATGTGCAGATACACTTCGGCATCGATATCTGTGGAGAGCATGACCACGCGACCGTCGGCGAAGCCATGCGCTACGATCCCGGAATGGTTGCTGCTTGGGCCCCATCGTCGGTCGCGAGAACCGCTCCAACGTTCGTCGTCAAGATATGTCGTTGTGGAGCCGTCCGCCTCTTGAAGGGCAATCGACGCCCTGACATGTTTTTTTGCGGCCCGGTCCCAACTTAGTACTGGGTTTGCAGGCAGAGATTCGTCCGGCTTAAGCGACGGTATTTGAACATTGCCCGGCCATGCGGCGACAAGCCACATTGCCTGGCCATCGATGAAAGCGGAATATTCTCGCTCCAGTGACTCGGCGAATACTAATGTATGGGCAGCGCCATCGACGACCTGGCTCATTCGCATGCCGCGACGATACGGTGGTTTGGCATTCCTCCCGGGAAATGGGATGACGCCATCTCCGTTAAAGGATAATTGGTTATTCATGACAACGGGCGGAAACTCACCGATGCCTTCGCGATTGATGAAATGCGAGCCGGCGAAAGCATGGTAATTTGCGACCGCCGGCATCTGTCCCGCGACTGACTTGTAGTCCGAGTTCTCCTTGGGTACGTGTCGACCGCCGTCATAACTCGGACAGAGGAATTCCGTGAATGAATGGGTGGCTGGATGCACTTCCTGCTTGTCAACGATGGTCTTCAGCGCGGGCGCGAATGGTGGCACGGTCAGCCTTTTGGAGTGCCAAGTCAATCCATCCCAATATGTTGACTCCGCATCCAAAAATGGAGTAATTCGCACCAGCCAGCTGTAGCCCGCGACAGTTTTATCCTCTAACGACCCTGGCTTGTGATCGAATGGCTGCGTTGAAGCTATTGGGAAAGTTGTCGTCGTATCTTCGAATTTGATAAGCGATTTACTGATATCCCACATTCGCTTCATACACAACGATCGATCCGCATTGGAATTGGATTGAGCCAAAGCTGGCAGCAACAGGCAGCTAAATAACAGCAAGGCAATGACAATTCCTACGGTGTTGACCCGATTGGTTGCAGAATCGCCAGGCATAGCGTCCTCCCAATGTCTCGTCGTTTGTCGCTTAAATCGCTATTGATTTGGTGGCGTTGCGTAGCATCTGAAGTGCCCCCGGCAGGAATCGAACCTGCGACACGCGGTTTAGGAAACCGCTGCTCTATCCCCTGAGCTACGAGGGCGACTCGTCCATTTTACCAGTCGCCGTGGAGGTAGCGAACGGCCGAGTCGGCGCTTTTGGGTTACAAGGTCGCTGAATGCGGCGCCGCTCGTTTCTTTGCGCTTCTGAAGGTTGGGACGAGCTATCGAGAATTCACTTTGGCTTGCCGCGGGAGTATCCTGTTGCAAGTCGTGGCCACGAGTCGCCACAACATTGAGCTTTTGTAGTTCTTACATGGGAGGGACTAATGACACGCAAAGACTTATTATTGCCGATCGCAATTTTCTTGATAACCGCGACCGTACATGCCGCGGAGCTAACAACAATTAACTTTGAAAGTATTCCCGGCGTTTCTCCCATCAACGGATTTCTCAACGATACGCCCGTGCCTCCAGCATCAAGATTGAATACACAACTTTTGGCCACGCACGGCGTTCGATTTCGATCTGAGGCTCCGAATCCTGATTATGTGGCCCTCATCGGATTAGGCGGCGGCCATGCCACGAGCGGCAGTAATGGCATTGGCGGTGTCAACACGCATAACGACATCCGCTACGGCGTCCCCACGATTATTTCATTTTTTGATCCGACGCCACCGAATGTAGCCGCCGTCTCGGATTTCGTTTCGATTCGCGCCGATCTGTTTGACGATGGAGGCCCGCTCACTCTGGAAGCCTTCGACATCCATGGAAATCTACTGGCCACCGATTCGGCTGTTGATCTTGGAGGTCCGTCGCTTAGCGTCCAAGTGCCCGGCATCCATGCGGTTCGTCTTATTGATGTCGGCAGCACGGTAGGTTGGGACGATCTCACGTTCTCAACCTTACGTCCCGTGCCCGAACCCGCGACGTGGTTGTTCGCTTTGGCCGCGTTGCCAGCGCTCATTCGCCGCCGATAGTGGCGGCGATTGAAATAAAAGTCCCGCAGGGACGACTGACGCATGCGATGCAATGAATTCAGTCGTCCCTCCGGGACACGCTCGGCTCGCCGCGACCACCACTTCGTGGCGGTGGAGCGGCTCGCCGGCTAGTTGCTACAGTTTAACTTGCAACCATTCTACTTGTTCAGCCTCCTGCCTGCGCGGCGCCCTCTTTCTTCGTTAGCTCGGCGCGCATCATCTTGTATTCCTTGCCGCTCTTGGGATCGGTCGCAAACATTTCGAGCGTCTTGGTGTTGGGGCCAGTAACTGTTTCGACCGATCGAATCTGGGCCGGCTTCTTGGTGATCGGGCAGCTGTGGGTGTAAGTCAGCGTCAGCACCTTGCCGCCCGCCGATCGTTCGCCCTCGCCCTGCATCATGCCGGTGCCGTGATTATCGATCCAGATCGACGTGTACTTCTTCGTGACGTTGTCGAAACCATACAGCCCGAAACCGTTGTACGGCCCCATGCCGGGCATCTCGCCGGTCCATTCGCACTTGGTAAAGCGTCCGTCCATGATCGGCGTGATCTTGGCCGTGCACTCGCTCGTGGGCATTGGCTCGGTGTCCGGGGCCATCCACATGGTGACTTTTCCATGCCACGTGCCAGCCGCTTCGGCCAGCTTCTTATGCTCTTCGCCCGGAGTGCCCGCAAGCATGCAGGCTTGCATATCCTCCTCGGTCCAACCGGGCGGCAACTGAAACTCCTGCTGGCTGCCAGCCTGATTGTTTGCTGTTTCAGCGATGGCCAGCGACGCCACGACGGCAAGCGCGCAACTAGCCGCAATGCTGGCGGCAACAATCAAATTCTTCTTCATGGGAACCTCCTTACGGTGTGTTGATCCGCGGCCGCATGTGCGGCGCGTCGGACCTGAGATGATGGTGCACCCTTGCAATATTGAAGGCCGCCTCCGCGGCCAGTCGTCACTTTAAATTCGCAATATGAAATTCCAGTGAAGCGATGGCGAACGAAAATCTAACGCCGAGATCGTTCGGCGATTAAGTCGTTGATCTGTTCATCAGCTGGGCGGATCTCGAAAGGACCGCCAAGGCGCACGCCCGGGTGCTTCCTCATCAACTCGACGGCGTGGTCCATGTCTTTGGCCTCGAGGATCAGGATTCCGCCCAATTGTTCCTTGGTTTCGACATAGGGGCCATCCGTCACAATTACCTTGTCCCCGGTCCAGCGGAGTGTTTTGGCGGAGTTGGAATTCTGCAGCGCTTCCCCACCGAGAAAATGCCCATTTTTGCGCAGCACGTCGTCGTAAGCAAAGCATTCCTCCATCATCGATTCAAGGGGTTCTTGCGGTAGATCGTTCCATTTTTTCTCCTCCGCATATCCGAGACAGATAAATTTCATGTTTCATACTCCATGACGAGTGATTTGCCGCAAAAATGTCGCAGGTCTGTGCTGCGCCAATTTTTGGCACGTCCGCGCAAAATCTGCGCGCTGGTTATGCACAAAAACCGGTAATACTCGTTAGTCGTTCGGGAATGATCCAAATCGACATCGCCTGCAAAAAAAATCTTGTCGCCCGCCGGCGTCGACATAAGCGGCCGTGAAATTCAGGATTTCCGCCGTTGCAGCCGAGGATAGGCTACCGAACGACTTTCCAGGGCAACTTCGCTGCCGACAGATTGCCGCGTTCATGCCATCGTACGAGCCGTGCCGAGTTGCGCGTCGTTCGGCTGCGACGGCAACCTGCCGCCGTGACACTCGTCCTGTCGCCCGCGGCTGCTATGCGTCGGGCTCCAGCGAGCACCATCACGATCGTCGTCAAGGCGACTGAGAAGGTGCGCTGCGAATCCATACGACGGATTGGCCGCCGGGGTCTCGACGACGGCCGGGGCGATCCCGCTCGTCATCACGGCGCGCCGGCGTGCGATTATTGCGCGCGTAATTCGGAATGGCCAGTAGCGGCGACCCGTCGGCGAACGTGCCTTTGATCACGATTACGCCGCCCAAGAGATCGGGACGCCACTCGGTCGTGAGTTCCGAGTCGGGATTGAGCACGGCGTCCATATTGTTGCCATCAACCGCCTCGATATTGTAAACGAGCGGCCCATAGCGCAGCGCGGCCCGGCCGCGGTTGGCTTCCACTTCGTCGATGCAGGTGACGCGCTGGGGCTTCATCGGGAGCACTAGCTCGATCTTGTCACCTCGCATCCAAGTGCGGTCGATCACCGCGTAACCGTTGGTGACTGTCGGCTCGATTCGCTCGCCGTTGACCGAAATGGATTCGATGCCGTCGGCCGCCGGCGTGCTGTGATAAAGGCCGCTCACGCTGCGATTCGGCGAGCGGACGCGGACTTTGAACGACTTTTCCTCAGCCGGATTGACGGTGATCGCGACCTTGCCGCTCCAGGGATAATCGGACTTCTGCACCATTTCAACGTCAGTGCTGGCCACGTCCTCGACCTGAATCGTGCCGCCGATGTACATGTTCACAAACAGGCCATCATCGTCCTTGACATACGTCCACGTGGGCACCATGAGCAGCGTCCTCGGGATGTTGCCGACGCAGCACGGGCAGGGGTGCCAGGGGTAGCGCGGCCGGCCGCCTTCCAGCGGATTCTGATAATAGAAGTTCTCGCCCTCCAGGTCGTACGAGCCGAGCAGGGCGTTGTACATCGACTCTTCGTAGAGGTCGGCGTAGCGCGCGTCATGGTAGGACAGGTTCATCTTGTACTGGAAGAAAATCTGCCCGCAGGTGGAGCACGACTCGCAGTACGCGTTGTGGCGCAGCGAATAGTTGGGGCCGAAGCCCTCGGACGTTTCGCCGCTGCCGATGCCGCCGGTGACATAGTACTTCTTGTTGGTGATGTTGTCCCACAGCGACATCACCGCGCTGCGGTAATCCAGGTCGCCGGTTTCCGTGGCGACGTCGGCCATGCCGGAGTACGAATAAACGGCACGCACGGCATGCCCGACCGCTTCATACTGCTGCTGCACCGGCACGTGACTCTGGTCGTATTCACTGCCGTCGCGCCGGCAATCGAGTAGGAACTTGGCCAGCTTGATGTACGCGTCGCCTTTGCCGCCGCCTTCCATGTCGTTCACGAAACGGCCGAAGCGCACGAGCGCCTGCTCCATTTCCTGGTGGCCGTCGAACCACTCCTTCTTGCCCGGTTCGGGGCCGATGTTGGCGACCCAGCAGTCAGCCAACTTTTTTGCGGCATCATACAGGCGGCGATCGGTGCCCTCGGTGAGCGTGTAATGGTTGATGGCCGACTCAATGAAATAACCGGCCGTGTACCCTTCATGGTCGGCTCGAAAGCGCGGCGACCAGCGCTCCTTGCGCTCATCGAGCGTGTAGGCGGTTTGCAAATATCCATCCGACTCCTGAGCGGCGAGGATGATCGGAATCCAGTAATCGAGCGTGAGCTTCATATCCTCCTGGGCCCTGATCACCTCCCGATCTCCCTGCGGATCTACCATCAGCGCGATGCAAATGGATTCCACTGTTTGATAGACCCAGGCGTTGGAGAACACATAGCCGCGATGCCGGCCATGTGGCTTGTCGGCCAACTTGAGCGCGGCATTGACGAAGTTGTCGATACCGCCTTGACCCTGCCGCAGGTTCGACCGTTCAATCTGCTCAATGCAATGCGGAATCCATTTGACGATGAGCGCCTTGGCCCGGTGGTTCCACAGCGGGCTGTCGATCTTGTAGCGCTTGGTGTAGACGACTCCAAGCGGCTTTGGCGGCGGCGGCGCATCGACTTTCACCTTGAGCGTCGACGCGTCGGACAGATCGCCATCGAGTGCCGTGAGCTTGAGCACATAATCGCCCAACTCGGAGAACATGGCCGTCGTTTGCGCGGCCGCCGGATCGGCAAACGTGACTTCGCCGGGGCCGGACTCTTTGCTCCAAGAGAGCTTGACCGATTCGTCGGCCTCGCCGCCGAGCGTTTTCACGCTGCCGTCGAGATACGTTTTGCCGCCCAGTACGACAATGCGGTCGACGCCGGCCGCCACCGTGGGCGGGAACTTCGGCGACTTGCCGGAATCGAGCACCCGCCATTCCAAAATGCCGGTGGACAGCGGCTCCTTCGAATCAATCTCCAGTCGAAGCTTGGACGTAGTAAGTTCGTCGAAGGTGGTGACGTTGAACCGGTCGGCCTCGACGCCAAGACCTTCAGCGCCGGCGACCTCGACAAACTTCTGGCCATCCCAATGCTTGAGCCGGCAGGCCTCCGGCAGGCCGATGCCCTGTCCGTCGGCCCACCAATAAACCTCAATGCGGTTCGTGCTTATCGGTTGAGTCCACTCGTACTGGACCCATTGCGTTCCGACGCGGTTCCAATTGCCGTAGGCGCCTCGGCGGCGGTCTCGCGACCTGCGCGGCTCGTTGCCGTCGTTGAGCGCGGTGAGGGTTGTGTCGCCCGAGACGTACGAGCTCGACGGCTCGGCAACCACTGCCAGGTTTACGCCCGGGCGATCGCGACCGTCGCTCTGGTCCGACTGCGCCCAGCTCGGATTCCAACGGGCAACAATCAAAATGAGCAGAAGACACAATGGTAAGGCGGCCGCAAGTCGTTTTTTCATCGTCGTGTCTCTCAGTGATGCAACCATTGTTGGGCGCCGGGCAAGGAATTGGTTCGAAGCCGCGCAGCGTGCCGGCTGGACCCTGCGTACGTATGGCAAGCGTGGCACTAGCGAACACGGAAGCGATTCCCAGCTTACTTTACCTTGTGCACAAGGTCAATTAAGCGTGAGCGCTCGGACTCGGCTGGATAAAACTTGGGCAGCGATTCGCTCGGCCTCAGCCACCCGTCCTGCCAGGGTGCGACGCGGCTCGCGTTGCGGGCAGCTTGACTGGCCGGGAGTTTTCATTTATTTACGTTGTGTGATCCATCCGAAGCGCTTTATGCGTGCGCGCCGTGCACGACCGAGCGATAAGTGCAGAGCGGCTCAAAGAGGCGCCTGCGATTTGTGGGGAGCGCTTAACGCATCCTGTCTATGACGCTCGCCGAGCATGTCTTTGAAGACCTCTCCGCACGCATCGAGTCCGGCGAGCCGCTGCCGTGCAAGCTCACATTTTCCGCGCTGGCGAAGCACTACAACGTGAGCCTCACGCCCGTGCGCACGGCCGTGAAGCGGCTGGTCGACGAGGGCTTTCTGAAGTCGCTCGATAACGGCCGGCTGCAGGTGAGCGACGGCCCGCCGAAGCGCAAACGCACGAAGCGCCTGTTGCCGCTCGAGCCTCCCAAGGACCATGAGGCGATCATCCGATCGGACCTCATCCGCATGAGCCTCATGGGCGACACGCGATACATCCGCGAGGAGGCGGCGGCGGCCAAGTACGGCATCGGGCGCACGGTGCTGCGGCCGATCTTCAGCCGGCTCGCCGGGCAGGGGCTCATGGAGCACGTGCCGCGGCGCGGCTGGCGAGTGCGGCCGTTCGACACCAGCGACCTGTGCGACTTCATCGAAGTGCGCGAAGCGCTGGAGCTGCGGGCGCTGGAGGAAGCCAAACCGAAACTGCAAAAAGAAGTGCTGGAGCAGTTCCTGGCGGGAAACCAGCCGGGCGGCGACATGCAAATGGGTGCGCTGAACAACAACCTGCACAGCTACTGGATCAAGCTCTCGGGCAACCGCTACATCATCGACTTCTTCGAGCGGCAGGGCCTGTATTACCGCACTCTATTCGACTACGCGGCGCCGGAAGCGCACGTGGTGGGCGAGATGGCCTCTCAGCACCGCGAGATCCTGGAAGCCCTCATCGAGGGCCGCTGGGGCGAAGCCAAGAAGGCCCTCGTGCGCCACATCCGCGAGCAAAAGCCGATCGTCCAGCAGCTCATGGAACAAATCCAGAGCGGGGCAAAGAAAGAGCGCAGCGATCAGGCGAGTGCGTAAGCCTTGCACCGGGGAATTGCCGGCGCAAGCTTGCGGCTCTTACTGATCTCCATCCATTACCTGGCCGTCATGGCGGTTTGCTAATCGTTGGTAGGCAACTTCTTCGATGTCGTAGTTGATTACGCGCGTGGAACCATCGCCGAACCCGGCATTGAATCCACCAGGATGGGCGGAGCCGAATATCCAGCAATTGCACGGTAGTTCGCCGATTTGGCTCAACTGGTTGTTAACGGGCGTGTCGTTGCGAACCAGGTCCGGGTTATTCGCCGAGTAACGATATGCGTAACGGATGCCTTCCCATTCGGATCCGCGTGTCCAAGGAAAATTGTCGCCATAAGATCCGCCCTGGTA
>DATFGJ010000436.1:0-3169 GCA_035249585.1 Lacipirellulaceae bacterium | reverse complement strand
CGCCCACCCGGATGCCGAGTTCCGGCGGAGGGAAATCGAGAAGCAAAAGCTGTGGATCGACCAGTGCGCGGAGTTGGGCGGAAAATACTGCCGCGTCCTCAGCGGCCAGCGGCGTCCCGAGGTGTCGCGCGAAACCGGTCTCAGGTTTGCCGCCGAAAGCATCGCGGCCTGTCTGCCGCATGCGGCCGAGCGCGGCGTGACGCTTATTCTCGAAAACCATTACAAGGACAACTACTGGCAGTATCCGGAGTTCGCCCAAAAGATGGACGTATTCTGCGAGCTCGTGAATCGCATCGACTCACCCAACTTCGGCGTGAATTATGATCCGAGCAACGCGATCCTGGCGGGCGACGACCCGCTGGAGCTGCTGCGGCGCGTGAAAGCGCGCGTCGTGACAATGCACGCCAGCGATCGCTACCTGGCCGAAGGCACGCTCGAGGACTTGCGGCGCGAAGAGGACAGCGTCGGCTACGCCCGCCGGCTACGGCACGGCGTCATCGGCCGCGGGCTCAACGATTACGACGCCATCTTCGGCGAACTGAAGAGTGTCGGCTTCGACGGCTGGATCAGCATCGAAGACGGCGTCGACGGCATCGAGCAGCTTCGCGAGAGCGTGGCGTTCTTGCGCGCGAAAATCGCGAAGCACTGGGCAGAACAGAAGTAAATTAGCCCGAAGCGCAGGCGAGCGATTCTGTCGGCGCGGATGCTCGCTTGCGCTTCGGGCTAGTGTGTGATGGGCCGTGATTGGCCGGCGTCGCAGACGCCGGCTACCGCCTACGCCAGCTTCTCGTACTTTTTGCGAATCACGTCGAACAATTCGCGGCGGCTTTCTTTGGGCGAGACGTCGCCGTTGTGCGAGATGCGGTCGGCCGCCGCGGCTAGGTCTTCATCCTTGATGATGTCGCGGAACCAGCGGCCGTAATCTCCCTGGCGCAAGTGATGCAGCCAGGTTTCGTCATCGACGCCCTCGCCCAGCTGCATGAAGATGCGCAAATTTTGCGCGCCTAGATTGAGCTCGCCCTTAGGCCCGCGAAAATAAAAGCGATGCTCCGGGTCCATGTCGCCATCCAAATAACCGTGGCGATGGCGTTGATGTTCGCTGCGCGCGGGCAGGCGATGGAACCAGGCCGGCGGGCCAAGAGCGCGCCACCAGGCGATGGCGTGATGCTCCTGCTGGTCGACCGGCGGCGGCAAATCGGGCGCCGCTTCGCCCAGCAGCTGGCAATAATCGGCCAGATTTTTTCGCGGATCATCGCCGATCGACACAAATAAGTCGATGTTGCGCAGCACCGAATCGGGCAACTGATCGGGGAAGGCAGTGATGAACATCACGCTGCGCAGCTCTTCCAGATGCAGATCCTCGACCGGCTTCCACTTGGCCGGCAGCGGATAGTGGGCCTCGTCGATGATGTACCAATGCGGGCGGCCGAATTTGCTTCGATATTCCATCACGGCCCGCAGCAGGCGCGCGAAAATCTCCGGCTGCTCCTCACGCCGCGCGCCAAACAGGCTGACCACGCAGCTCTTGTCCGGATCGTCGAGGACTTGAATGACTTCCTCCACCGCCGGCGGCTGCTCCAGCGTGCCCAGCACGACAGGTTCTTTCATTCCCTGGTAATCGCCCTCCGGATCGACGACGACCGTCTGGTAACCGCGGTCGATGAGCTGCTCCAGCATCGTCACGGCAAACTTCGATTTACCGCCGGCCGGACCGCCAGTCACTAGCACTCGCGTGCCGTAGACGGGAATGCAAAGTTCGCCGCCGGCCAGATCGGTGCCCATCGAGATTCCGCGCCCGGGCCGCCGGTGCAGTTTTTTGAGATCGTCTGCCAAGATGAGGTTGATCAATTCCACGACGCCCGCGCCGCGCGCCCCCTGCATCACGAGATTAACTCGCCGCTTGACGGCTTCCAGCGCGTTGTCGACGGCCGCGGAGCCATCGCAGAATTTGAGCATTGCTTCATCGTTTTCGGCGTCGCCGATCGCGACGGTGTTGTGATGCGAAAGCCCCAGTTTCTTGAGCGCCGCCTTGAGGCCGGTGGCCTTGTTGACGCCCGTGGGCAGGATCATCACCGCGCCTTTGTTGAAGATGATCTGCAGCTCGAGCCCCATGTCGCGAATGGTTTGCAGGACGACCGTTTCGTACGGCTCCCAGGTAGCGACGATCACGTCGCCGATCTCAATTCGCTGGACGCCGCGGCGCGCGAGCGCTTCGATGAAGTCCTGAGGCGGCCGATCGGCAAGTGTCGTGACGTCATCCTTTTCGGGGTCGTAAATCACCGCCCCGTTGTCGGCGACGACGAGGTTGCACAGGCCGACTTGGGGAAAAATGTGCAGCAACTGCTCGACGATTCGGCCGGTCACAAGCACCACGCGGCGGCCGGATTCGCGCAGCCGTCGGAGGGCTTCGACGGTGGCGTCGCCGACTACGCCGTCCGTGGCGAGCGTGCCATCGTAATCGACCGCGAGGGCGTGATAGAGCACTTGTCGACCTCGTGAACTTGGATGTGTGCGATCACACCGACCGCGTCATTTCGGCGTTTGGCGAACTACGTGCACGAATCGCACCGAGCCACCAGCCCCGGCTTTGCCACTGGTTTTTAAGCGACAAACGAATTTGCATGTCAAACCGCGGCGAAGCTGGGGCTGTCATCGTCACGAATTTGCTTGCGTTTTCTGCGGCAAACTTTATACCATCATTTACAGATTCTTGCCAAAAATGGCTCAAATAGAATCTGCCGATTCAGGGGCGGATTTCCGGACGCCAGAGGAGTAACAACTATGTCAGGCGCGAAAAAATTCGGGCGTGCTGCGCGCTTCGAGTCACTTGAAGTGCGGCAGCTATTGGCCGGCGATGTGTTGGTGAACGTGATGCGCGGCAACCTGGTGATCCAGGGCGACGCCGCCGACAACGAGATCGCGATCGCTGCCGGTGCGGAGCCGGGGTCATTCGTCGTCACCGGTTTGAATGGGACGACCGTGCACCAAAATGGTCAGTCTCCCGCCAGTGAAATTACCGTGACCGGCGTGCGAAGGGACGTGCGCATCGGCATGGGCGAAGGCAATGATTCGGTTTCAATTGGAGGGGTCCGAGTTCGAGGCGACTTGCTAGTTCGCACCGGTGCGGGTAACGATGAAGTTTCTATCGACGATAGTGGAATCGGCGGAC
>DATFGJ010000435.1:0-7253 GCA_035249585.1 Lacipirellulaceae bacterium | reverse complement strand
GCGCAGCGCGCGAGCCATTAAAAGTTGCGTAGAAAATGGGTTCGCCGCGCCGCGTAACGCAGCCTTCCCACGCGCTACCGGTGCGCGCTTCGCCGGCGCAGCGTCGGCACCAGCAACATTGCGCCGAAACCAAGCAAGGCGACTGAGCCTGGTTCGGGGATGAGCTGCGTGGCGACCAGCTGGATGGCGTTGATAGGCGCCCGCGGTGGCAATGCGCCGGCCAGGCTGCCTTGGGCCGTGAGCGTAAAGCTGAGATCGCTGCGGCCGGGGAAAACCACGTAGTTGCCGGCCGTGAAGCCAGGCGTCGTGCTGGACTCGTGGGCGTTTTCATTGGCCCGCGTGAACGTTCCGCCAGCCGGGTTGGCAATCGTCCAATTGGCCGTATCCGAAACGGTGGTCATGTCCGTTCCGTCGTTTGTGGACGTGATCGTGTAGTTGCCGGCCCGGCCTGCGCTGGCGTCGCCATCGAGGTATACGTACACGTCGTACTTCGCCCATGTGGCCGGCAAATCCGAGACCGTCACCGTCGTAGTGCTGGTGTCGTTCGTATCAAGGTAGCCCTTCATCAGGCGGGCGTCCTCGTCCCCGGGCACACCGGCCGGAGCTCCGGCCGCGGTGGTCCACAAGTTGTTCGCCGCCCATGTAACGTTTGTGCTGGCGAGTGAGGCGCCGTTTTTATCCAGCAGTGTGCCGGCCGCGGCGGTTCCGCCGAACCCCGTGAGATTGTTCCAATTCGATTGGGCGACGCCCGGGATACCGGCCATCCCAGTCGCAATGCCATCATCCTCGATATGGCCATCGGGCTCGGCCGCGGCGGCGCGGCCGCCAACGAAGTTCAAGCCGATCGAATTAAGTGCGGGCAACAGCAGCGCCGGATCCGCCGGCATGGCGGTTGGCGCGGCCACCCAGTCGGGCGCGACGCTGCCATCGGTCTCGACAATCTGAATGCCGTGCACGCCTACGTTGTTGCTCCCGCGCATCGCGCGAAGCTCAAAGCTTCCCCCGCTTAACGTGCGATAATGCGTGTAATTCGCCAGGCCGGTGTTGGATGCCGGTTGCGTAGTTGCGGTGCCTTCGACGAAGCTGGTGAATGGGGCGGTGTTCGTGCGGAACCAACGGTCGTTCTGGAAGTAACCAAACAGGCGGGTGCGCCCAGAGCGATTGTTCGCATCGGAGCCGACATAGGCGTAGACATCGTAGTACGTATACGGTACGCCGGAGACGGTGATCACCGTGTCGCCCGCGGTGCCTGTATCATCGAGATAGCCGGCCATGAGATTCAGGTCGCCGGGTCCCATGTTGGGCGAGCTCCACGTGCCGTTGGCCGCCCATGTTACTGATAGACCGGGCACGGTGGCGCCGGTATTATCGACAATCGAATTGGCGGTGGGGCCGGAGATATTTGCGCCGCTATTGCCTGAGGCCACGCCGTCGGAGTTGTTCCAATTCATTTGGAGCACAACGCCGGCCGACTCAGTGGGCGCCATATTCTGCTCGCCCGAAGTGGTTCGGCGAAAATTGACGCCGATGGAAGCCGCGTCAACGGGAACGGAGAGAACAGCGAACGCGCACCAGCCGGATAAGATCCAAGTTGTACGTCTCATTAGCTTCCCCAGAACAGAAAAGGTAGCGACTGATAAGACTTAGGCTTTAATCTTGCGGTCGGCGCGGCGCCAAACCGCAAGCATACGTATTGGCCGTTCAATGGCGAAGCGAGCGATAACTGGGCGGCTCATTGTTCGATGCCGAACTCCCCGCCAATGAGCCCCTCCCGCACACGAACGGATTATAATTCCGGTCAGACGGGGGATCAAGGATTTTCGAAATAAAGTGTTACTTTCCAGCGGGGCTATACGACGCAAGTGCTTTGCTTGGCGCCGTTTCTGGTGATTGGGAACTGAAAACCTACAATCATCCGCTTGGCGGTTATTCAAGGATCCGGCCGATTTGGTTTTACAGTACGAGGGCAGTATGCTGACTTCAGGTCGTATCGCCGTCACTCTGGCGCTTTTTCATTTCTCTGTCGGCTGGGTCGCAGCTGACATGGTCCAACTCGATGAGGCGAATTGGAGCACGTACGTCCCAGCAGGGAAGGAAGTTGATGCAATCTACGGAGATTACGCACTTCGAAGCGACCGGCTAATGGTAGTTGTAGGGCGCGCCGTTGCGACAAGGCACGCCAACATGACCGTGAAGAATGTCGGCGGTGCGCTCATTGATTTCACGCGGCGCGACGTGCAAAGCGATCAACTTAGTTGCTTCTATCCTCACGGCACGGCGTACACGCTGGAAGGACCGGTGGATTGGCCAAAAGAGCTTGGGGCGACTGACCAGGGCTGGCGAATTGCATTTCGGGCCAAGCCGATTGATGGCTCGCGCGCTGCGCAGCTGGAAGGCCTTCGGATTATTGTCGGATACGAGCTGTCCGACGGCCTTGATTATCTCGTAGTGCGGTCCCTGATCACAAATACGAGCGAGCAGGCGGTTGAACTCGAGCTTGCAGACGAAATGCGCGCGGATGGGGAATTCAAGTCGGGGCTCAATACTCAGCTCAATCTTTGGTGGTGCTACGATCCGCATTGGCGCCAAGCATACGGAGTGCAACCCGCCGACGAACGATTTGTCCTTTACGCCGGGCGTCCGGAGGGGAAAGGATCGTCGCGGTTGGAATACAGGCCGGCCTCCGGAGGCCAGGCGCACGTGATCGCGCCGGGAAAGTCGCTCACGTTTGAACGAAGAATTTTTCCTGCCGCCGATTCGCTGGGCACGCAAGCGATCGCGCGGCGGCTTCGCGGAGAGCAGCTCGTGGCCGCCGCGATCGCGGTGAGGGATTCGGCCGGGCCAGTTGCGAACGCGGTGGTTCGTATCAAAGCCGGCGACGCGGCCATCGGCGCAGGACGGGCCAACGAGGAAGGAAAGCTCGTCGTCGAGGTGCCAGCGGGCGATTATCGATGCCAAGTCGCTGCTGTGGGGCGGCCGGAGCAGATGTTCGAGGTGCGTGCTGTCGCCGGGCGGAATGATTGGGAGTTTCGACTGCCGAGCCCGGGCCACTTTGAGGCGACGGTCATCGACGAAATGGGGAGCGGCATTCCCTGTAAGGTCGCCTTTTATGGTCAGGGCGTCGCGGATCCGGATTTCGGGCCGGATAGCGCGGTGCACGGAGTGCGCAATCTGTGGTACACGCATGACGGGCGAGTGCGCGTGGAGTTATTGCCCGGCCGGTACGAAGTCGTGATCAGCCACGGTCCGGAATATGATGCGATCATTCGATCCGTCGACGTTGCGGCAGGCGAGACGAGCCACGTAGACGCGATGCTACGTCGCAGTGTTGACACATCTGGCTGGCTGAGTGCCGATTTGCACAGCCATTCGACACCTTCAGGTGATAACACGGCAAGCCAGCGCGGGCGCGTGCTTAACTTGCTGGCCGAGCACCTCGAATTCATCCCGTGCACTGAGCACCAGCGGCTCTCGACCTACGAACCGCATCTAAAACATTTCGGCGCCAACCACCGCGTTCTCACGTGCACGGGCATGGAGTTAACGGGTCAGCCGCTGCCGATCAACCACCAGAACGCCTTCCCGCTCGTGCTGCGCGAGCGAACTCAGGACGGCGGCGCGCCGCAAATCGATGCACATCCCGAAGTGCAGATCGAGAGGCTAGCGATGTGGGACGATGCGAGCGACAAGGTCGTGCAGATCAATCATCCGAACATCGCCCAGATGATTGGCGATCGCGACCTGGACGGACGGCCCGACGAGGGCTTTCGCAAGATGTTTCATTACGCCGACGTGATCGAAGTGCATCCACCGCAGATGATCTTTGCGGATCTCACGGTCGGAGAAGGCGGGCCGCGCGATCGCGGTAACGCGATTGTCAATTGGATGCAGCTTCTGAATCTGGGATACCGCGTGCCGGGCGTGGTGAACACCGATGCTCATTGGAACTTTCATGGCAGCGGCTGGATTCGCAACTACATCCGCTCGTCGACCGACGATCCGGCCGACGCCGATCTGATGGAGATCTGCCACGCGTTAGAAAAGGGGCGGGTTGTCATGACCAATGGGCCGTTCATGACTGTTAGTGCCATGTCGGGTGAAACCAGCGTGGATCCGGGAGACGACCTGACTGTGGTTGACGGTGAGGTTCAACTGCAGGTGCGCGTAGAGTGCCCGAACTGGCTCGATGTGAACCGCGTCCAGGTGTTCATTAACGGCCGGCCCGTGGAGGAGCACACCTACACGCGGCGGACGCATGGCCAAATGTTCGGCAACGGGGCGGTGAAATTCGACAATGCGCTTTCAGTCACGTTAAATCAGGATGCCCACATCATCGTGGCAACGGGTGGCGATGAAGGACAATTGGCACGCGTCTACGGGCCGGACCAAGCGTTGGCCGTGCCAACCGCCGTGAGCAATCCCATCTTCTGCGATGTAGACGGCGGCGGGTTCACACCCAATGGCGACATGCTGGGCCGTGCGTTGCCGGTGGAACCTGGGCACCGCCCGACGCATGGCCATGACCATGAGCTGCCGCGTTAATCAGCGAGCCTGCGACGTGTTAGGTCACAGTTATTGGTGTGCCTTCGGCTATCTCGCTCGGGATAATAGCAGGCGTGCGAGGAGTGCAACGAGCAGAAGTTGAATCGCGGCCGGCTCTGGAACGGCGGCATTCTGGCCGAGGCCCGGAGCGTCGGCAGTGCGGCCGAAGTTCGTCCGCCACTCGTTGTAATCGTCCTGAGTGCCGTCGGCCTTTCGCCATACGACGTAATCGGCGGCATCGACCTTGCCATCGTTGTTGAAGTCGCCCGGCAGACCGATGTCGACGGAGCTTAGGCCCATCAGGACAATATCGGTGCCGCCGGATTCGCTTATGCCCGAGACGACGCCGGTGTCGCCGCTGCCATCCCAAGTAATATCGCCTGTGTAGCTGATCGTCCAATTGAATTGGGTGCCGCCGAAAGTGGCCGAAACGGTCGAACCGGGCTGGTAAACTACGGTGCCATCGGCATTGGAAAATAGGCGTGCGTTCATGCCCGACCCGAGGATACTACCCACGGGATCGAGGACATCTGGATCATTGAAGTCGACGTCGAATAGGCCAAGATTTTCCGGCACGCCGTTATCGAGCATCGGTGCCTCATTGAGCACGAGCTCGAGGCGCGCTGAACGGGTCGCCGTCCCTGTGTCCTCGGCGCCATTGTTGATAAGCAAATCGTCGATCACTTGAATCGGACGCGTACTGCCGTTTTCGAAATGAAACTCGACAACGCCGACGCCGTTGGTGTCTCCATTGGCGCTTCCAGAGTGCGCAGCGATGTTCATAAGGTAGGGACGGACATAACCGGGCGTCGTGGGGTTATGCATGATGAAGCGGCCGACGCCGCCGGTGCCGGCGGAGCCCCCTGCGGAAAGGCGTATCCCCTGGCCGGCCTCATGCGACACTTCCAAAATGCCGCCGCGGTAGTCCCAAATGCCGTTGCCAAAGCCGGGGTTGCTCGTATCGCTGGAGCCGATATCGAGCGGGCGGTTGTTGACCTTAACTGTGCCGCTTAGCTGGTTGACCCGGCCGCTCGTGCCTTGACCGGCCGTGCCGCTGGACCGGCCGATCACCGGCCCCAAACTGCCTGAACCGCGAACTTCCATATCGCCCTTGATCGTAAGCAGGTTGGAATTGGGCGTATTGCGAGAGATATAAAACTCGGCAATGACTTGCGGGCCGTAGCCGGCCGGAAACGCTCGTGTCGCCGCCGTGGCAAAGTTCGGATCGTTCGCCGGATCGTATACGACTCCTTCGCCGCCCGGCAGCCCGGCGGTTCCCGTGTTAATTTGCGTGTCGGTCGGACCCGGTGGCGACTGTCCGTTGCTCGGCGGCAGCGCCGTGTTGACGTCCATGTTCGTGTTCCAGTTGACTGGATCGAACCACCACTGGGTATTGTTGTCGGCATCCCAAGAAATGGCTGCAAGCGACGCCGACGGCGTGCAGCAAAAAGATGCGAGCGCCAGCAGACTCGTGAAGCCAACATATGCTTTAAACCATCGAAGTTTCATTTCCGCTTTCCCAACCAAAAACTCGACTGAACCTCTTATTTTGCCTTACTTTGATTCTCATGGCTGCGGCACGCGGAGCCTCGCCTGGTCAAGGCGGGTCCAGCGTGATGTTCAACTGCTTCAATTCGCCGGCCTCGGCGCTGAATTGCAAACCGGAACTACGCGCATCGCCGTACTTCGCTGCAATCGCCGGCGGACGGCGATTGTCCGGGTCGCCTCGGTCCTCGACGATAATTACATCATAGTCGCCTGGTGGAATCCCGTCGCCATTTTCGCCCACACCGAGCTCGAATTGGCCCGCGTCGTCGGTCGTGCCGTAGGCGCTCTTGCCGGTCTCTCTCGAGGTTGCCACGATGCGTGCGCCAACCAGCGGAGTGCCGCCGCGACGAAGCAGCGTGCCACTTACTGCGGCGTGCTCCGATCGGCCGCATCCCGCGACCATCGGGACAAATATCAGCGCTAAAGCGACCCAGCTGGCCCAGTGACAAGGAAGACCGAAGGCCATACGAGCTGCCGATGGTTCTAGGGTCCGACGTGCTTGCAGGGCGTGGCGGAGCCGTCGAGCGTATAGGGATCGTTGCCTGCGCGCGTTGCCATGGCATCGAGCACCGCCAGGTTCGTATCGCGTGAGATCGCTTGGACGCTGGCATCGCACATGACAAATTGGACAACGCCCGAATGCATGCCGCCAAATCCGCCGTCGCCCCCCTCCGACGCTTTCTGACCGCACCTCTGGCAGAACGGATTGGCCTCGCCGATCCACATCCCGGGGAAATGGTCGCCGTTGAAGGCATGACCGCTTTCGGAAGTTGCCCGGCTGACTTCACCGGCGAGCAGTGTCTTGCTCGTGCCATCGGTGATGTTTTTGAACGACGTGCGGGCCTTGAAGCCTGCAACGCCGCGATTTGTCGGCGTCGTCGTGTACCGCACGTCGCCAACATCTTTCTTGCTGTTGCACTGCGGGATAGGACCGTCCACCAGATGAGAGGTGCTGCCGTCGAATTGCTCCCAGCGCAGCGGATTGATGGTGATTGCCGGGTCGTTGTGCCGCACAATGCACGTTGAGCCTGCGACGGCACGGTAATCGGAAATCGAGCCGATGTAACCGAGCGTACCGCTTAGTAGCGGGTCGTTGCGCGGGTGATTATGACCACCGGCGGCATCCGGTTCGACACCGGCGATGGTACGGGAATCATGCTGCT
>DATFGJ010000434.1:0-3285 GCA_035249585.1 Lacipirellulaceae bacterium | reverse complement strand
CGGAGAAGCGCGACGGCGAGTGGCTCGTGGGCGTCGTGCACGATCCGCGCGCGGCGAAGATGGATTGCGTGGCCGGCCACGCGGGCCTGTTCAGCACGGCCCAGGACATGGCCACGTACGCCACAATGATGCTCAACCGCGGCCGCCACGGCGAGTCACGTCTTCTCAGCGCGGCAACCGTCGAGGAGATGATTCGACCGCGCGACATCCGCGGCCAGCGCCGCGCGCTGGGCTGGGACAGCCAAACCGGCTACTCGCGCAACCGCGGCGAGCTCATGAGTCGACGTGCGTTCGGCCACGGCGGCTTCACTGGAACTGCCATGTGGATCGACCCGGAGCTCGATCTGTACGTCATTTTTCTGTCGAGTCGGCTGCATCCGGACAGTCAGGGCGAGGTGAATGATCTGGCGGGACGCATCGGGACGATTGCTTGCGCGGCGATTACACGTAGCCGAGTTTCTCCGAAACTCGCGCTTCGCGAAAACCGTCTCGTAACGAGCCGGGCCGCGGGCACCGTGGCGCAGCGACGGTCGGGCCCCGGCGGCCGCGGAGCCAACGGCGACGAACCCTCCCCTGGCCTTTCCCTAAAAGGGGGGATCGGAGACGGCGTTCACTTGGGGATCGACGTGCTTGTCGCCGATGGATTCAAGCAGCTCGAAGGTAAGCGCGTTGGACTCATCACGAATCACACGGGGATGGATTCCGCCGGCAAGTCGACGGCCGATTTGATGCATGAAGCGTCGAACGTAAAACTAATTGCCCTCTTTGGGCCAGAGCATGGAATTCGCGGCAGTTTGGATCACGACGGCATCGCCGATTCGATCGACAATGCCACGGGCCTGCCGGTGTATAGCCTGTACGGCGAGACGCGCAAGCCGACCGAAAAACACCTGGCCGACCTCGATGCGCTCGTGTTCGATATCCAGGACGTCGGCGCACGATTCTACACTTATACATCGACGATGTTCATGGCGATGGAGGCAGCCGCGGCGGCCGGAATCGAGTTCATCGTGCTCGATCGGCCGAACCCGATCGGCGGCGAAATTATTGAAGGGCCGCTCCTGGACGCCGGCCGCGAGTCGTTTGTGGGCTATCATCCGATTCCCGTGCGGCACGGGATGACGATTGGCGAATTGGCCCGCATGTTTGCCAAGGATCGGAAGCTCGACGTCGAGCTCACCGTGATCGAAATGAAAGGCTGGCGGCGCGGGCAGTATTTGTTCGACACCGGCCTGCGTTGGACGAACCCGTCGCCGAACATGCGCTCTCTCGAGGCCGCCCTGCTCTACCCGGGTATCGGGCTATTGGAAACGACGAACGTATCGGTGGGCCGCGGCACCGACACGCCGTTCGAAGTGATGGGGGCGCCCTGGATCCGCGAGCGCGAGCTGGCCGAAATGGTCAACCGTGCGAAGCCGCCGGGAGTGCGCGTCGTCCCTGTCCGCTTCACACCCACCAGCAACAAGCACGAGGGCAAGGAGTGCGGCGGCCTGAATTTTGTCATCACCGACTGGAACGAGTTCCGGTCAATTCAGCTCGGCTTCGTTGTTGCGCACGCGCTGCACAAACTGCACCCCGATGAGTGGGACGCTAAGCCGTACATGCGACTTTTAGGCAGCGAAGGTGTTTACCGCCGGCTGCTCGGTGGCAAGGATGTCGAGTCCATTCTTAAATCGGTCGAAGATGACGTTTCCAAATTCCGCGCTCGTCGCCGCGTCTTTGAATTGTACGAATGATGGTTGATGACCAAGAATAGTCTCTCGCAAAAGCGCTAAGGCGCAAAGATTCGAACCGTCGCTTCCTTCAAACTTTGCGCCTTGGCGCCTTTGCGAGCGTCTTCCAAAGCGTTTGATCGAGTGGTTCAATGTTCATGAAGTCAAATAACAGTCGGCGCTTATTGCTGAGAATTCTCGTCGTCACTGCTGTTGGGCTTTGTGGTGAAGCTGCAATCGCCGATACGGCCACGGGCAAGCGGTGGGTGGTGGCCACTGGGCATCCGATCGCCACCGTCGCGGCCGCTGATGTGTTTCGCGACGGCGGCAATGCAGTGGATGCTGCGGTGGCGGCAGCGCTCACGCTCGGCGTCGTGGACGGAAATAATTCCGGCATCGGCGGCGGGTGCCTGATTCTGATTCGCAGCGCGGATGGCCAACTCACGGCGATCGACGGGCGCGAAACGGCGCCCGCCGCCGCGCATAAGGATATGTTTCTGCGTGACGGCAAGCCGATGCCCGACGCCAGTCAGACCGGGCCGCTGGCCGTGGGCGTTCCGGGCGCGCTGGCGGCGTACAAGATCGCGCTTACGCGCTGCGGCACGAAGGATTTGCCCGAGCTGCTCGCGCCGGGCATCAAGGCGGCCGAAGACGGTTTCATCGCCCTTGGCCGGCTGGCTCGAGCGGTCCGCGGCGAGGCCCAGCACCTCAAAAAATATGGCGGCGCGCGTGGAGGTTTGTTGCATGAAGACGGCACGCCGATCGCCGAGGACGAGCGCCTTGTGCAGCGCGACCTGGCGAACACGTATCGCGCGATTGCCGAGCACGGCATCGACTGGTTCTATCGCGGGCCGTTCGCGAGGCAGGTCGGCGAGTGGATGGCCGCCAACGGCGGCATTCTCACGGCCGATGACTTTGCGGGCTATGAGGCCAAGCTCCGCGCGCCGCTTCTCTCAACTTATCGCGATTACACGATTATCGGCTTCCCGCCGCCAAGCTCCGGCGGCGTGCATGTCGCGCAAATTTTGAATATCCTCGAACAAATGCCGCTTCGCAGAATCGATCAAGTAAACCCGGCGGCCACAACGCATGCGATCGTCGAGGCGTTCAAGCTCGCATTTGCCGACCGCGCGCATTGGCTGGGCGATGCCGATTTCGTCGCGGTGCCGCGCGGGCTGGTGTCGAAGGAGTATGCAAAGCAGCTCTTCGAAAAAATTGACATGGAACGAGCGGCCGACGTGCCGACGCACGGGTCGCCGCCCAATTGGAAGAACGCCGTATTTGGCCGGCACACGACGCACATCGCGGCGGCGGACGCCGACGGCAACTGGGTCGCGATCACGGCGACGGTGAACACGACGTTCGGCTCGAAAGTGATCGTGCCAGGCACCGGCGTGGTGCTCAACAACGAGATGGATGACTTCTCGATTTATCCCGGCGTCCCGAACGCGTTCGGCCTGGTGGGCGCCGAGAACAACAGCGTCGCGCCCGGAAAGCGGCCGCTTTCCAGCATGAGTCCCACGATCGTGCTCAACTTCAAACGCGAGCCGATTTTAACCGTGGGCGCCGCGGG
>DATFGJ010000433.1:0-3814 GCA_035249585.1 Lacipirellulaceae bacterium | reverse complement strand
CAAAGGGGGACGAAGTCGCCGCCAATTACCCGATGTGTGGGACGGGCCTACGACCCCGAGGCTTGCTCGCAAACTACAACGTCTTGTGATGCGGCGCAAATCGGCGTCGGCGTCGGCCGCGAGCTCCCATCGACAGGCGCGGGGTCTCCAGCTTGTCGAAGACAGCCGAACGGAGACGCCTCCCACGCGACCTTTCCGTTTGCACGGCCTATCGCCCTAATTGCTCCGCCAGGTCGTGCGCCCCATAGATTTTCCGCAGCGCTTCGGGGATTGCGCTGCTATGCACGGAAACCGCCCGTGCAACCTTATCGTCGTAGAAGTACGATGCGGTCAGCCCTTGCAGGTTGCTATCAAAAATTATGCCGACAAACTCGCCAGCACGATTGATCAGCGGACTCCCCGAGTTGCCGCCGATAATGTCGGCCGTGCACACGAAATTAAATGGCGTCGAGGCTTCAATTTCCTCTTTGGCTTTGTGCCATGAGTCCGGCAACTGCCAGGGCTCTTTCCCTTCGTGCGCCGTTTCATGATCGAACGCGCCGCCCATCGTCGTCCATGGCGGAACCATTGTCGCGCCCTCCTCATATCCTTTCACAACGCCGAATGCCAGCCGCAAGCTGAACGTGGCATCCGGATAGCCGGAGGTGCCACGCACGGCCACCTTGGCCTCATCGATCTCGGCGTAGGCCTGGCGCTTCAGTTCGTCCAGCTCGTCGTGCGTCTCGCGCAGTGAACGAAACTCGGGCTCGATCTCGCGGAAGAACCGGATAAGCGCATCATCCGAAGCCGCGATCGCCTCGAGGCCGCCCTCGGACAGTTGCCGGCGGACGTCAACCTTGTTCAATTCGGATCGGCTGACGAGGTCGGCCGCCCGCTCGCGCGGACTTTTGCCGTCCAGCATTTTTTGCACCAGCGGATCGTCCCCGCCGCGGCGCTCGACATACAGCGCCAGCTCCGTGGCGAACTTCGCCGTTTCCAGATCATCGTATATCGGCGCGGGCGAAAACACGTCCAGCTCGAGCGACTCGCGGTTCGACTCGCGGTATTCGCGAAGCCGATCGCCGCTCGGCTTCTGGTCTTCGCCGGCCATCAGCACCAGGTGCTTGGCGATCGTGAAATACCGGTTTCGGAAATCGGGCAGCAGCCCGATGAGAGCCACTTTCTTTTTCTCAAGCTCCGCCACTCGCTCCCACGCGTCATCGAAATGCCGCAACTTTGAGTTTGCCTGCACCTCGCTCCGCAGCGACTCTTCCTCGGCCGCCTTACGTTCGATGAACTCGGGCGTTTGCAGCCCTTGCAGCATGCCCATGACCGCTTTGCGCGAATTCTGCACGCCGAACAGGTCGTCGCTGCCTTGCCGATAATGTTCGGGGCCCTCGTTAGCGTATTGCTGCAGAGCTATCTCCATACGCGCGAGCGAATTCAGCAGGTAGGGCATGAAATCATCACGTAGATGCTTGACACCCGCCAGCGTCGTGATTCGCTGCGTATTGCCCGGGTTGCCGGAGACGAACACGAGTTCGCCATCGTCCGCGCCCGCGTCCGACCACTCCAGAAAGTGCTCGATCTGGGCCGGCTTGCCATCCTCGTACACGCGCACCAGCGTCACATCCAGGCAGTATCGCGGGTACTCGAAATTGTCGGCATCGCCGCCGAAAAAAGCGGCGGTTGCTTCCGGCGCCCATACCAGGCGCACGTCGGTGTATTTCTTGAAGCGATAAAGGTGGTACTTCGCCCCGCCGTAGAGCGTGATCACGTCGCTGCGCAGCCCGGTTTCGGCCAGCGACTGCTTCTCGATTTCGGCCATCGTGGCCTGCCGCGCCTTGTACGCTTCGTTAGCGTCCATCCCGTCGGTCACGGCCGCGTCGACCTCTTCGGTCACGTCTTCGATTGAAACGAGCTGATTCAGCTCAAGATCGGGCGCTTTCAGCTCCTCGCGCTGCGCGTGGGCGAGGAAGCCGTTCTCGTAAATATTGTTCTCCGGCGTGGAAAGCTTGTGCAGCGTGTCGGCCGCCACGTGATGATTCGTCAGCACGAGCCCGTTGCTCGACACAAACGAGGCGGAGCCGCCGGAGGAAAATCGCACCGAGGAGAGCATGATGTGCTTCGCCCATTCGTCGCTGGGCACAAAGCCGTACCGCTCGTCGAGCAGCTCCTTGGGCAGATCATCCAAGAGCCACATGCCCTCATCGCCGCGAACGGCGGTAACAAGAAATGCGCAAGCCATAATCGATAACAAATGAATCCGAATGGACGGGTCAAGTTTCATGATGACGCTTCCAGATGTTCATAGAATCAGCGGTCGCCAGACATGGGCTAACCACTGCGGACGCCTCAATCTACATAACTAATATACGTCCTACAAACAACGCCGGTTCCTAGCGCAAACGCCCCAGCGCATCCACCAGCCCATCCACCATTTCGGCCGTGTGGTGAAAACAAAGGCTGATCCGCAGCAGCGACTCGCCCTCAGGCACCGAGGGCGGCCGGATGCCCGGCACAAAGAATCCGGCCTCACGCAATCTGCCCGCCAGCTCCATCGTGAGTTTCGCATCGCCCATAGAGATCGGTATGATCTGGCTCTCCGAGGGGCCCGTGCTCCAACCCTGATCTTGAAGTCGGAATCGCAGCTCAGTGGCGGTTGCCAATAGCCGCTCGCGACGATGGGGCTCCGTGCGAACGATATCCAGCGCCGCAATCGCGGCCGCGCTCGTCGCCGGCGGTTGAGCCGTGGAGAAAACATAACTCCGCGCCCGGTTGGCAAGCCAATCAATGAGCGACCGGCACCCGCAGACAAACCCACCTCCGCTCCCCAAGGCTTTGCTCAACGTGCCAACGCGAATGTGAACGCGCTGGTGCAAGTCCACAATCGGAGCACTGCTGGACAAGCCAGCAGTGGCACCCAGGCCCGCCTCGCTCGCTTCTCGCTCCTTCCTCGCATCCCGCATCCTACATCCTGCATCCTGCAATTCCGCCACGCCCCGGCCATTCTCACCAAACACTCCCGTGGCGTGCGCCTCGTCCACCATCAGCATCGCATCATACTTGCGCGCTAACTCAGCCAGCTCGTAGACCGGCGCTACGTCGCCGTCCATGCTGAAGAGCGTATCGGTCACAATCAGCCGCCGGCGAAACCGGCCTGCGTCTTGGAGCAGTTTTTCCAACGCCGCGCAATCGCCGTGCGGATAAATAAAGCGGGTTGCCTTCGAGAGGCGACATCCGTCGATCAGGCTCGCATGATTTTTCGCGTCGCCGAAGATCGCGTCCTCATCTTCCACTAGCGCCGGAATGATGCCCGCGTTCGCAGCGAACCCGGACGGAAACACCAGCGCCGCGTCGGTGCCCTCGAACTCGGCCAACTCGCGTTCCAGCTCCGCATGCGATTCGCCGCGCCCGCTCACCAGCGGACTCGCGCCGCTGCCCCAGCCTTCGCGCTCGGTTGCTCGAGCGGCCGCTGCGATCAAGCGTTCATCAGCGGCCAATCCCAAATAGTCGTTGCATCCAAAGTTGATGAGTTCTCGGCCATCGATCACAACATGCGCCGTCTGCCGGCCCCCGCGCACCGCCAGCCGGCGACGCAGCCCAGCGCGCTCCAGCCGGGCGAGCTCACTATCGATCCAAGCTAGCTGGTCGTAGGGCATGCCAGATACTAACCCGTTTTGCAACCGCGACGCTATTCGATCGACCAGATACGGAGACGGGAGACAAGGGAGAAACAGGCCGAAACACGAATCTCCTTGTCTCCCCTTCTCCTTGTCTCCTTGCCTTCGATTTGACAGCCAGAATCGCCAGCGAAACAATGAGCTAAGCCGCC
>DATFGJ010000432.1:0-9320 GCA_035249585.1 Lacipirellulaceae bacterium | reverse complement strand
TGGCCCCAGCGGATGACGGGAAGTTTTAGCATGGCAACTTAGCTGCAACTATCGATCAAGTAAGGCGGGAGAATTATTAGTATACGCCGACCGTCGTCGCCTCGGCCAAGCGGCGGAATGGGCGCGTGCCGCTGATGCCGTCCCAGGGAAACTGTTCGCAGGGCGGTTCGCGCTCGCCTTCATCGCGCTCTAAAAACCCTGGCATGAAGAACTCCTTTGTGAGCGTGGTGAGTTTGGCGCGGCCGGTTTCGCTATAGCCGACGACGCGATCGGTGTCGTCGAAATCGACAACTTCCACAACGGCCCGCGGCTGCGGAGCGTAGTAGCTAATCTTGTAACCCTCGGCAGCCGTCACTGGTTTCGAGCAGGCCAGGCCCATGAGCGTGTTTCCGTAGGTGGGCGTCATGTAAATGCCGCTCGCTTCGGGCGGGCCGCCAAAGAGCTCCTCGATGCAGAAGCGCGTCCACTGCGGCGTGAATTCGGTGCCGCCGGAGAAAATACCCGTAATGCCCGTCTCGCGCAGGCTGCTGCCGCGCTCTTCCAGCGCTAGACAAAGCGCCTCGATAAGCTTCGGCGTGCCGAACATGCACTTGATCTCATGGCCCGCACCGAGAATGGTAAGAGCCTGATCGATGCAATGGTTCTTGTATGCCTCGAGATGCTCCATCCAGCCTTTCTTGATGAGCTTGATGACCCAACGCGGATCCAGATCGATGCAGAAGCAAATGCCGCCGCGGTGCTGGGCCAGGTGCTCGACCGCCAGCCGCAGTCGGCGAGGACCCGAGGGGCCGAGCATCAGCCAATTGGAGCCGGGTGGAAAATGTTTCTCTGGCAGCGTTTCGCTGAACAGCGAGTAGTCGATGCGAAAATCCTCCACGGCGATGCGGCTTTTAGGCACGCCGGTCGTGCCGCCCGTTTCGAAGACATAAACCGGCCGCTCGGCCAGGCCCCTGGGCACCCACCGCCGCACCGGCCCACCGCGGAGCCATTCGTCCTCGAAGGACGGGAATTTCTTGAGGTCCGCGAAACACTTTACATCCCTAAGAGGATCGAATTTCAGACGTTTCTTGAAATCCAGCCAGAACGGACAGCCGGTCGAATCGTGAAAGTGCCAGGCTAAAGTTTCCACAACGTGGGCGTCGAGCGTTTCGCGCGCCTTGCGAACGGAATCATCACTGAACACGGTCATGACTTTACAACCAATGACAAACTATGTCGAAATCCTGCTGATTCTAGCTTATCAGCAGTCCGCCTCAGGGGACATAGGCCGAGTTGTGCTACTGATCCGCATGCATTAGCGACGCGCGCAGCAAAACGGCCTCGCAGGGCGAGGCCGTCTTTATACAAACGCACCGATGTTGCACTACTCAACTCTGCTGGGAATTGGCCGGGTTGGGCACACTGCTTAACTGCGCCAATACCTGGATCACTCCATTGAGGTGGGCCAACCGTGGCCCGTAGCGATCGATGAACTCGTTAAGCATGAAGTCACCTTCGACCATGTCGGCGCTTGTGTCGTTAATCTCCTCGGTGATGCGCTCGAGATATTCAATCTGCACTCGCGTGAGCGCTTCCGCAGCCTCGCGACATGCGCTGGCGAGCGCCGGATGGGCATTGCGCCAGTGATTCAATTCGTTGGCCCGCTGCTTTTGATTCGCCGCCAATGTGCTAGTCAGCTCTTCGAGCAACTCGTTCGTGCGGTCCTGCGATGCCAGGATTTCGCGGAGTAACTCCGTCTGCTCCTCGCGCGGCGAGAGCAGCGCCTGGCTGCGCGTGGCACTGGACACGTCCAGTTGGGAAAACAGAGACGGCGTCGGGCGACCGGTGGTTGTCATGACCAATTGGTTCCTTTTTTGATTGATCCAAATCTGCGAGTTTGAAGGGTGTGGCTCGTGTTTTCGCTAAGTCATTCGAAGTGGAGGATGTTAAATTACTTTCATCTCGCCGCGCACTCGTAGCCGGTCAATCAAATGTACGGATGCCCCGCTTCCAAGCAACACCACAGGCAGGCTACCCTCGGCCCTGGATGAAACCGCTTGCTGTGCACGGCATGCACACCGAAGGTAGGCGCAAAACTGCAGGCATCTCCCTCCACCTATTCCAGTAGTTTAACGCAAGCTTTAGAGCGATTCCAGAATCTGACCGAGTTTTCTGGAATTTGTTCGTTTGCGGGCAAGTGCGCGCGGATGTCGCACCGAGGGGCGGAGTAACGAACGCATGGCCTCCTCTAACTCCCGGCGCAGCGCGTCTAAAGTCGTCTCGAACCTAGTCCCGATGGATTCTGTACTTGCAAAAAACCCGTTGCCGCGCACGTTAACAGCTTCCCAATTTAACTGGTCGCGTTAATTCGCAATCTTCTCGCTCGAGCGCCTCATGATGCACCCAAACCCTGAAGAGCAAACGGCTTTCGGCTACCTATCCGCGCTGCATTCGCCGGAACATGGATACTTCGGCGGCTATCTACTCGTATCCGCGCTGGGCCGGCCCTTGGAGTTTCATTGCACCGCACCCGTTCGACCAAGCCGGGCACAGGAAATCCTGTACGGCCCAACGCTGCCGTCCTACCTTGTCGGCGAGCAAATCGGCAGCACGTTATTGGCCGCCGCCCAGCTCACGCCCGGCTTGATTCTCACCGATCGTCTTGAAGCCATTGGCGCGCTACAACCGCCGGCTGTGCCGCTGGTATTGGTGCTGTCGCGGCAGGCGAGCGATAACACCGGAAACTTGCACGAAGGACTCGAAGACGGTGGTGCTAGCACACTCACGTGTGAACCAGTGAGTGGCGCAAACCATTTGTGGTCCAAGCCTTTCGCGGCACTTAATTACCAGCTCCGATACGCGTCCGGCTCCGAGTCACGGCGCGCCGAGATTGTCGCACTGCTCGCAAAACTTGCCGAACGGGTGGATCTCGCCGAACCATTCGGCCGGATCCACGAAGCCATTCGCGAGGCCCAGAGAATCGGCGGACACGCAAGCGATGAACGCGGACAGGCCGCGTAAGACAGAGACGCGCCGGATGCGCGGAGGAACGCTGTTCAAGATGTGGCAATCCGAATTGACGAACGATGGCTCGCACAGTCGCGACTTAGATAGTCTATCGATTGCTCCGCCCGTCTGCGGGCCGATCCTCTTGAGCCTCGCTCCAGCCGGCGTTGTGTCGTGGCAATTGAACAACCCGCGGTTGCGAACCATCGGATGTGTGTTTGAGCGGGGAGCGAGGAGCAAGAATCGGGAAGTGGGAGGTGCGGAACCGGGAATTGGGCGATTGAAACGGAATAATAATGAAGAGCAGTCTCGCTGCTCCCTGCTCCCCGCTCCCCGCAACACCCGTGTCCGTCCGCCGCGCGATCTGGTGAAGCTCGAGGATCGCTTGCGGCTGTTGCTCGAGCCGCCACTGGAGACGCTGCTCACGTCGCGCGGGCTGCGATTTCCGTTTCCGCCATTCGGATACCAGCTCGATGGCGTCGCATTTTTGTACCCAAGGCCGGAGGCGGTTTTGGCCGACGAAATGGGGCTCGGCAAGACAATGCAAGCCGTAACGGCAATCCGTCTGCTGGCCCACCAGGGCCAGCTGCGACGCATCCTATTGGTGTGTCCTAAGCCGCTGGTCACGAATTGGCAGCGCGAGTTTGCGATCTGGGCGCCCGAATTGCCAATTGCGGTCGTCGAGGGCGGTCCCGACCGACGGCAGTTCTTTTGGCGCGAAGCAAGCCAGCTAGTCACGATCACCAACTACGAGGCGCTCGTTCGTGACCGCGCGCAAGTTTGCATTCCGGACAATCATTATGACCTTGTGCTGCTTGACGAGTCTCAACGCATCAAAAACATCGCCAGCACGACGAACGAAGTTGTTCGTGCGATCCCCCGCAGCCGAAGTTGGGCGCTTACCGGAACTCCCATCGAAAACAGCACAGACGATCTGGTTGGGATCTTCGAATTCGTAGCTCCCGGCCTCGTGAATGGACAAGTGAAACCGAAGGCGATCGGCCGGGCCGTCGCCGACCACGTGCTGCGCCGCACCAAGGACCAGGTGCTAAGCGATTTGCCGCCCAAACTGTTCCGCGAAGCCGAGCTCGATTTATCACCGGAGCAAACCGAGTCATATCGCCTGGCGGAGGATGAGGGAGTTGTTCGCCTCCGCAACCTGAAGCACGAGCTAACGATTCAACACGTGTTCGAGCTGGTTTTGCGCCTCAAACAGATTTGCAATTTCGATCCGACGACCGGGGCCAGCAGCAAGCTGGAGCGGCTCGAAGCCGACTTGGCGGAATGCGCATTGAGCAGACGCAAGGCGATTGTGTTCAGCCAGTGGGTCGCGACGTTGACGGAGCTGCGGTCGCGACTTGCGCGGTTTGGCCCGGCCGAGTATCACGGCCAGATCTCCCAAGCACGGCGGGAGGCGACAATCGAGCGATTCCGCGACGACCCGAATTGCCATGTGATGTTGATGACCTACGGGGCCGGCGGCGTGGGGCTAAACCTTCAGTTCGCCAGCTATGTTTTTCTTTTTGACCGCTGGTGGAACCCGGCAGTCGAAGACCAGGCGATCAACCGCGCTCACAGAATTGGGTCGCAGCGCGCAGTCACCGTAACTCGCTTCTTGACCGCTAATACGATCGAACAGCGCATTAACCAGGTTCTCGAACAAAAGCGCGCGCTGTTTGACGCAGTGTTCAATGAAACGACTGCTCCGACGAACGGCGGCTTGTCGCGCGATGAGATCTTCTCGCTATTCGATCTTCGCATGCCCGCCAACACTGGCAAGGCCGCCTGAACGCCCCAGTTTCACGCACTATTTCGTGACCGCGGCCGCGGCACCGCGCTGGATGAATCTCCATGTCGCCGGCGACTTCGTGTGAAGCTTGGATGAATGTCGCGGATATGCCGATCCAGTGCCAATTCCAGATTCAGAAATCCAACGCGCCGCCTTTGCACCGTGGGGATTTGTGGTGGATGTTTGCATAACACGCCATCCGCGTGCCCGCCGTTCGATGTTTTGCGCGCAGCGTTGAAAGCGCAAATCAACCCAACTTCCGTAAAGGGTTACCTCATGTTGCTCCGCCCAATTGGCAGCGTCCTACTGATATTCATGTCGCTCGCACTGATGGGCGCCCTGGTAGCCGTCACTCCCCGAACCGGCATGGCATACGATCGGGCCACCTTCGCCGCATGGCACAGGACATGGCATGCTCCGAATGGCCTGGAAACACCACTACGACCGTATTTTATTCCACGCTTCCCCGGCCGATGCGACCGGGCGGCGTATGCCGAGGGATACGGATACGTAGACTTGAACGGCAATGGGACATACGCCCAGGGCCGCGTTGGCTACGCGGCATCCTGTGAAACCGGCGATCCGCTGCCTGCTTGCGCCGCTTGTTTATCCGTGCGTTCCGAGCGACTCGGACAGATTCCAAACGACCTCGAATCAGGTGCGGCCGCAGCAGTAGGTGCCGCCGGCCGCTAAAGAAGCCTCAGCGCGCCGGATGCTCGCCGGCAAATTTTTGCTTACCGGCAGGGTCTCGTGCCCGACGGATGGATCTTCAGTGAATCGGTCGGATCAATTGCTTCCCTTTGGAGAGGGAGGCAGAGCTGCGTCGATATTGAGAACATAACGGGAGGGCAAAACACGTGGTGTTTTGCTTCAGGATAGAGGTCATGGCAAGACGACGGATCGGCTTGCCATGACCTTTTATTTTTTGCAAAGCATGCGCGAGACCCGCACGGCGGAGGCTTGCGGCGGAGCACACGCACACAAAAAAAACGGCGGGGCGAGCCCGCCGCTCAATGCTCCGATGATTTCCTACTTGTTGATCGTTTCGAAAAGTGCCTGGGCATCCTGGCGATGCACGAAGAGCGCGATATTCTCGGCTTGTAAAGCTTCGCGCAGGAACGGCTTGGCATCATTGGCACGATTCTGCGCTACAAGTATCTTGGCGAGCAAGTAATTGCTGTCTGGACTGAACGCGCCGAGCTGCTGCGCATTTTTTAGTGCGGCGTCGGCGTCACCGGTACGGCCCAGCTGGTATAGCACCCACCCCAGCGTGACTTGAGCATCGGGGCTTTGGGCGTTCATTCGCGAGCTGATTAAGGCGAATTGCAGGGCCCGATTCCTCTTTTCCTCGTCACTTTGTTCGATCAACAAAAGCGCTAGTTGATTAATCGTATTTGCCTCGCCCGGCGCGATCCGCAGCGCTTCCATGAAATAATCCTCGGCCGGCTTCATTTTCTTGTTCATGCGCGCTGCGACGCCGCTAAGGAAAAGAACTCTCAGGTCCTGCGGTTTCAGCTCGCGCGCCTTGGCGAGTGTTTGTTCCGCCTGGTCCAGTTTGCCGGCCTTGATCAACCATTGGCCGTAGTTGGCCAGCGTGTTTACGTCCTTCGGATCGTTCTTGACTGCGCGATCGAATGCCTGCTGTGCCTCGTTCATCATTCCCTGTTGATCGTAAAACAATGCGGCAGGCACGTACGGGTCTGGTAGGTTCTTATCAATGCGCCGTGCCGCCGACAACTCGTCGAAGCCCTCCTTGTACTTCTTTTGCATGAACAACGCTTGCCCCAGCCGATAATGCGCGGTCGCGTTCTCCGGATCGATCTTTAGCAGCGCCTGCATGTCAGCGACGGCCGCAGGCCAATTCTTGCGCTGCTCGGCGACCTGGGCGCGGCCCAGGCGCGCCCGGATCTCGAGGTTACGCTTTCGCTTGGGATTTTCCGTGTACTTGCTGCATAACTCCAGCCCTTGGTTGTACAGCGCGTCCGCTTCGATGATTCGCTGCGTTCTCAGCGCGTCACCAGCCAATATGAGCGCCGGCTCGGGATCGCTGGGATTCTCCTGGGCTGTTTTCTCCAGAGCCGCGCGCCCGGCCGGCGCGTTCCCGGCCAATAAATGCATCTTCGCCAGGATCAGCGCCGATGGCGGCAGCGCCGGATCTTTTCGCCGTGCTGAATCCAGCAGCAGCCGGGCGCCCTCGATATCCCGATTCGCATATCGCTTGATCGCGTCGTCGACGTCGGAATAGCGCGTGCCGATTTCGCTGACCGAGTCGCCGATCAGCATTTGCGTTGTAATCTGGCCCGACGCGCCCCTGGAAAAACACGAGAAAACCGCCATCACCAGGCCACACAGCGCCAACTGCAAACCTCGGCTCCGACTTCTACCCACGGCTGAACTGCTACGCGCTTTAAGAATCATGACAAACCTCATTAAGAGAATTAAACGTGACGCGGAGTCTGAACGCTTCGCTCGTCGGTCAGCACGGCGAAGCTGGGAGAGCGAGGATGCCCACGCGCCGGGCAACTCCACGGCAAGAAGCCAATTGACTATCATCATTGTAGACAAATTCAGCTGTCACGTTAGTGGCCGGACCGGAATTCGCGCCGACAAAAATCCACACAGATTGCGTCGCGCCGGTTGCAACGATATTTAGGTTGTCGGGGCGAACTCTTCCAACCGTGACTCCGTAAGGCAAGATGGTGCAATGATTGGACCGGTGTTTACGCGCGAGGCAGCTATCTCTCCGCGGCGGGCCTCGTTCTTTGCTGCGCGGACTCTCTTCGCCGCCGCTCTATTCGCCATAACCCTTACATCCTGGCAACTGCTGGTCGGTTCGCAGCGAATCGAAAATCTCGGCGATCTGGCCTGGTTCGGCGCCTCGGCGTTTCAAATCCTGGCGCTGCTGGAGCTGGCCGTTGCCATGCCCTTTTCCGCCTTGCTCGTGGCTTCGGCCGTGTCGCTGGAAAAGGATCGCAAGACGCTTGACCTATTGCTGCTCACAAACCTCTCGAACTCAGAACTGGTCCTGGGAAAGCTGCTCGCAGGAATGTTATCGGTGGTGGTCGTCGTGGTCGCCGCATTGCCCCTGCTAATGATCATCTCGTTGCTGGGCGGCGTATCGACTGGCCAGATTATTCGCGTGCAGGCGGTAACGCTCCTGAGCGCCCTGGCCGCCGGCAGCCTGGGGTCCACCGTCGCGCTGTGGCGAGAAAAAACTTTCCAATCCTTGGCGATGACGCTCCTGGTGATCGTACTTTGGCTGGTCGGGTGGGAAATTGTAGCCGCGGGGGCCGGCGAGCAATCGTGGTTTGGACTGCCGGCGGCCACGTGGGCCGCGGCACTCAGTCCATGGCAAGCAATTCAAGCAGCCGCCCGTCCCCGTTTCGTAGGCCAGGCGAGCGGCCTGCTCGACGACCCCGTGAACTTATTCCTGATCGCGTTCGCGGCAGTTTCAGTCCTGCTGAACATCCTGGCAATTGCCATGATTCGCGTGTGGAATCCGTCGCGCGAAGTTCAGCCGAGTCAAAAGCGGGAGACGGATTACGACGTCGCGGTGCCGCATGCCCCAGCCGCGGGTCGCGCCGCCGCCAGCGTTCACAGTGCTGGCGGGAAAGGCCGGCCGGTGTGGGATAACCCCGTGCTGTGGCGCGAGATACGCACCTGGGCGTTCGGCAAGAGAATCCTCGTGATCCGGCTGGCTTACTGGGCCGTATTCGCGGCATGTGCCGCGGTGCTTCTCAATAGCGCCGCCCCAGATGCAATCGACGTCCCAACTGAAAGCACATTGCCGCCGGCAACCCGCCCGCTTGTTGTATTGTTGGTCGTCGGCTTGATACTGCTTAATGCGCTGGCCGTCACCTCGCTCACCAACGAGCGCGACAGCCGCGCCTTGGACGTGCTCCTGGTCACCGATTTATCGCCAAAAGAAATCGTTTTCGGCAAGCTCGGCGGCGCGTTTTACAACGCAAAAGAGATGATTCTGCTGCCGGTCGCCCTCTCGCTATATCTTTGGCTCGCCGGGCAAATGACCGCGGAGAACTTTTGGTTTCTGCTCGGCGGCCTCGTGGTGTTGAATGCTTTTTCGGCCATGCTCGGCGTCCATTCCGGAATCACTTACGCCAACTCGCGGACCGCCATTGCGACCAGCATCGGCACGCTGCTGTTCTTGTTTTTAGGCGTGGCTACCTGCATGCGAATTATGCTGGCCTTCACCACAGATTTCGACGCCCAGTTGGCCGCGTTTCTGGGCTTCATTGCCGGCGGCAGCGTGGCGATGTACGTTGCGCTGAATTGGCGCACTCGCTCGAACGCCATCACGCTGGCATCATCACTGGCGCCGCTGATGACATTCATCGCCATCACGAGCTTCCTGCTGAAAAACTACGGCGTGGTGTTTGTGGTAACGACGGCGACCTACGGCTTCGCAACGTTTGCCATGCTGATGCCCGCCATCCACGTGTTCGACGTGGCCACAAGTGGAAGCACTGCCCGCGAAGAGTAGTAGGCACACTCCGTGTGCCGTAACAGCAGCTGGGCAAGGCGCTTC
>DATFGJ010000431.1:0-6967 GCA_035249585.1 Lacipirellulaceae bacterium | reverse complement strand
TCGAGCGGCGCCATGCGCGCAAGCCGCGCCTGTTTCTTTGGTGCGGCGATCGCATCGACAAGCCGCTCGGGAAGCTGCCACCGCTCCAAAAGCGACGCGCTGAGTTGCGTATGATCGAATCCAAGCGTGTCTAATTCCAGCGCCGCGAGGTGGCATTTTTCATGCACCGCGCCCGCAAGAAAGCGAGCGTACGGCTCGCCCAACTCGCGCAGTAGCACGAGAATGCCGATATCCTGCAGCAGGCCGGCAATGAACGCCTCATCGCCCGGCTTGTGCCATAGCTGTTCGCACAGCAGGCGAGCTGCGACGGCGCGCGTGAGGGTGCGCGTCCAATACCACCGCAGTTCGCCTGCGGCCACCTCAGCAAACAGGGAATCCGGCAAGCTGAAACCAAGCACAAGCAGCTTGAGCGGCTTGATTCCCAACAGGCCGATGGCCTGATTCAAGTCGGCCACTGGCCGCTGCAGCCCGAACAGCGAGCTATTGACCACGCGCAGCACCTTGCAAGCCAGTGCGGGGTCTTGCTCGATCGAGTGTTTGAGCTGCATCGGATCGACGCGCGGCTGCTCGGCCAACCGGACCACCTCCATGGCGACCGACGGGCGGCTATAGAGGGCAATTGCCCGTGTGGCCAGTTGCTCAAGGTGCGTAGCAGACTCGTTCATAAGACCGCAGTTCCAACGCGAATCGGGGCGAGCCACGAAGCGCGTAGAACAAGATTACAGGAATGGTGTCAGCGGGATGTGCAAGTTTAGCTCAGCGATTGGCGCCCGCGCATTGCTAGCACATTCGTCACGGGCGCAATAAACGGAGTGCCATTGTGCAAATTACGCCCTGGACCAAAGCTCACTAGGTCATGAGCTGCTCGGCAATTAGAATCACCTTCTACGAAGCACTTACGCCATAATAAAAGGCCAGGTAGCCAGCGATGACAGGTCAGGATGACCGCCGATTCTGCGTGGGCACGCTTGCGCCGCGCCATGCGCTCCTGGCTGCCGCAATCCATATCCAACTCGTTGGCCTGGCGAACGCACAAACGGTGACAAGCGCTGCCGCGACGGCTTCGGCCGTTCCCTACCGGAGCACCTCCATTGAAGCGTCGCTTCGTAATGACGCCGCGTTGGCCGATGTGTTTTTCGCCGACCGCATAAACGGCTGGGCGGTAGGCGACCGCGGTGTCATCTGGCACACGGCCGACGGCGGCGCGACGTGGCATCAGCAAGCTTCGGGCGTTTGGTGCCGCCTCAATTCGGTGTATTTCATTGATTCGCGACGCGGCTGGGTGGCGGGCGGCGAGAATCGCTCCCATGCGCGCTCAAACCAAGGCGTTGTGCTTCAAACGACCGATGGCGGAGCAACTTGGAGCGTGATGCCAAACCTGCTTTTGCCGTTGCTAAGCCGCATCAAGTTCTTCAATCCGAACACGGGTGTAGCAATCGGCGCAGGCTCCGCGGCCCATCCATCCGGCGTGTTTGTAACACACGACGGCGGCGCGAATTGGCAGCAGCTACCCGCCGATAAAGCCGGGGATTGGTCGGCCGGCGATTTTCTCGATGCTCAGGCCGGAGCAGTGGCTGCGTCTGCGGGTGAATTCGGCACGATCGCCCAGCATCAAGTCAAGTATTCGCCTTTGGCAATGCCCTCGATGCGCTCGGCGCACGCCATGAAATTGATTGCGCCGGCTGGCGGATGGCTCGTCGGCGATGGCGGGCTGCTGATGACTACGGCGGACTTGGGCCACACGTGGCAAAGTCCGCCCGGCGCCTTGCCTCGCGGCGCCGCCGAGCACTTCGATTTTCATGCCCTGGCAGTTCAGGGCGAGCACATTTGGATTGCCGGGTCGCCCGGCACACGTTTGTTCCACTCACCCGACGGCGGTAAGAGTTGGCAGGCCTGCGCCACCGGTCAACTCACTCCGATCCGCGCACTCACGTTCGTCGACACTCAACATGGCTGGGCGGTCGGCGACTTGGGCTGCATCCTGGCCACGCGCGACGGCGGACGCACATGGCAGCGGCAGCGCACCGGCGGCAACCGCGCCGCGCTCCTCGCCGTGTTCCCGCGCGCCCGCGACGTGCCGCTTGAACTATTGGCGGAGCAAGGTACCGCGGACGGCTACATCGCGGCCGTCGATCTTTTGCATAGTGAGTATTCCGACGATCGCGCACACGACCCTGCCGCGGCCGGCCGGGCACGCGAGGCGATGATTCTAGCAGGCGCGGCATCGGCGGAAACCGCGTGGCGATTTCCATTGCCGCACACTGATCCGGCCCTTACGCCTGCCGACTTGCTCGCCGCACTAAATCGGGCGAACGACGGCCGAGTCATCGAGAATCTCGAACGCCATCTGGTGCGGACGGTGCGCATGTGGCGGCCCGATGTGATTGTCACGCCGCACGCCACTCAGAATGAAAGCGAATCGATGACTGCGGTCGTGGAAAATCTAGTGCGACGCTCAGTCGAAGCGGCCGGCGATCCGGAGCAATTCGTCGATCTGGCGACGAGTGCGGGACTCGACGCTTGGCAAATCAAAAAAGTGTACGGCGTGCTGCCGCCGGCCGTGCGCGGCCAAGAATCGGTCGTTACGAACAAATTCTCGCCATGGCTCGGCTCATCGTTTGCAGATTGGGTCGCGCCGGCCCGGCGCCTTCTCTCCATGACGCATTCAACGCGGCCAGACACACACGAGTTAGTTCAACTCTTCGGCGAACTCAATCAAGCCGCGGGCGGGCCCAATGGAATCTTCCGCGGGATCGCACTCGCCCGCGGCTCCGAAGCCCGACGCGCCGCACCTGAGATGGCGTCAAGTGACCTGGAAGATCTGCGCCGCATGGCAACACGGCGCAAACATCTCCAGGAATTGCTGGAGCGGACCAAAGGCAACGCGGCCTGGACCGGTCAGGTCACCACGCTCATCGATGGCCTCGATGCGCGTGGCGGAGGCGAACTATTATTCCAGCTAGCCGGCGGTTACCGATCTGCCGGTCGGCTCGAATTGGCCGCCGATTCGTACTATCTGCTCGCTCAACGCTATCCGCAGCATCCGCTGGTGGACGATGCGCTACTGTGGCTGGTTCAATTCTATGCTAGCAGCGAGACAGCCCATCGCGCCGGCGCCCCTGCCCTGGCACGTACTTTAGTCCATGGCGAAGCGGCAAGCGAAGCGAGCACCGATGACGCTGCTGTTTCCGGCAAATTCGGACCGAGTGAAGTCCGGCCCACTGCGTTCGAGGCGCCGGCGATCGGCCTTGCGCCCGATGATCGGCTGCGCCGCGCCGCGCAGCTTGCCGATTACTTGAAGTCAGCCCGGCCCGCATTGTACGCCGAGCCGGCGGTGCGCTTCGCCGAAGTGGCGGCGCTGCGCCGGCTCGGCTATTCGAACCCGGCCAAGCGATATTTCCTCTCCTTTGGCGACCGCCCCCCAAGCGATCCATGGCGCCTGTGTGCGGAGACGGAACAGTGGCTCGCGCAACCCAACGACCAGCCACCGCCCAAGGTGCTCGCAGCGTGCCGCCGAACATTTGAGCGGCCGCATCTCAATGGCATCTTGGACGAGTCATTCTGGGACGCCGCCGATCGCATGCCGCTACGCGGTGAAACGGAAACAGCGCCCCGAATTATAGCCGCCAATCGCAACAAAGCGGCCGATGCGACTGACCTGGTGAATAGTGAGCCAGCCGAGATTCGTCTCGCCTACGACGATGCTTTTTTTTACATCGCGGTGCGATGCCCAAAAGCTATCGCCGTCGATTACCGGCCGGACGATAGCCCGCGGCCTCGCGATGCCGACCTGTCGCGATACGATCGCGTGACTCTGAAGCTGGACCTCGACCGCGATTTCACCACGGCATTTCAATTGACCGTGGACCACCGCGGCTGGACGCACGATGCATGTTGGGACGATTCGACGTGGAATCCAAGCTGGTATGTGGCCGCCGGAAGCGACGAAACCCATTGGACCATCGAAGCGGCCGTGCCGCTGGCTGAATTAACTGCCACGGCGCCGGCGCCGAAGCACGTATGGGCAGTCTCCGCTCGGCGGACGATCCCCCGCGTAGGGCATGAATCGTGGTCGGGCGCCCCGACATCGGGCGACTCTCCGGAGCACTTCGGAATTCTCATCTTCGAATAAGAACGCATAGCCCGGCCATCTCGTCTCAGCGAGTCGCCATGGCGGCTTGGCCGAGCAGCACAGGCGCTTCACTGTAAGAAGCCGAGCCGGACCAAGATGGTCCGGCTGTATATTCGCGTTCCGCCGCCACGGAACTCGCAAAGAAATCATCTGGGCCACCTTGACAGCCGTCATTCTAATTCTTTAGAATTCGTGGCGCAGGAAGGAATGGACCCCGATTCTTAGAGGATTAACCTGATGGCACGCTCTGCGAGCAAGCACCCAACGGACGTCGAATTGCAAATACTTCGCGTGCTGTGGGAGCGCGGCCCGTCGTCGCTGGGCGACGTGTGCGAGGCGCTGCGCCGCGAGCGCGACGTCGCAACGACGACTGTCGCAACCATGCTGCGAGTAATGCTCGACAAGGGGTTGGTCCAGCGAAAGCCGGCCGACCGCGGGCACTTCTGGTCGGCAGCCGTCACGCAGGCTGCCGCTGCGCGCTCCATGGTCGGCAAGCTGATTGACGGCGTCTTCAACGGCTCGGCCAGTCGGCTGGTGGCACACCTGGTCGAAGCGGGCAGCCTTACCGCTGACGAATTGAGTGAATTGCGGCAGCTCATTGATTCAAGCTCGAACAAGGTCTCACGCAAAGGCGCAAAGGCGCAAAAAAAACAAGCGTAGTGTGGGCACCGCCCACGAACCATTGAAGCTAGCCGGGTGGCAAACATGGCCTCTTATCTTCGACTCGAAGGTGTGGATATGTGGCACCTCGCCGGTTGGACGATGGTGCACTTCTTGTGGCTCGGCGCGCTCGTCGGAATTGCGGCGGCCGGATGTCGGCTCGTCTTGCGCCGCGCCACGCCAAATGCGCGCTACATCGCTGCGATGGTCAGCCTTGCGGTGTTGGCCGCGATGCCTCTGGGCATTGCTGCGTGGATAATGCAGCATCCTAGAACGAATCTGCGACTGGAATCGAGCATCGCAGCCCGCGACACGGCCACGCGCGGGGACCTAGTCAATAACGAAGCCAACGAACGCTTCAGTAACAATATGGCATTGCGAAGCCAGACGGCGCCGGCAGCCCCCGGCTCCGCCGGCGGTTTGATTGAGGGTGACGAACGATTCGCAAGTTTGAGCGCCCGGCCGAGCCGGGGGCTGCCAGGCGAATTGCTCGCGTGGCCGCTTGCTTCGATTGTCAACTGGCTTGAGTCATGCATCGTCTACTTGCCCTGGATTTGGTTCCTGGGCACGCCGCTGACGCTGGTGTTGCTGGCAACCGGGATTGTGGGTACGAAGCGGCTTCGACTCGCGAGTCAGCCGGTGGCCGCGGGGCCGCTCACGGAAATGAGCTCGCGGCTGGCAAAGTCGCTGCGAGTCGGTCAGCGCGTCATGATCGCTACGTGCGATCGCGTGTGCGCGCCGGTGCTTGTGGGCATCCTGCGGCCGATGATCTTGCTGCCGCCCGCCGCGCTCACCGGCTGGTCGCCGGACGAAATTGAAATGGTACTGCTGCACGAGCTAGCCCACGTGCGCCGCTGGGACAATCTTGTGAACCTCTTGCAGCGGCTGGTCGAGTCGCTGCTGTTTTTTCACCCGGTCGTGTGGATGGTTTCCACGTGGATGCGCCGCGATCGCGAGTCATGCTGCGACGCGATCGTCGTCACCTGTACGCGGCGACCACACGCATATGCCGAATTACTCGTGGCCCTGGCCGCCCAAATGCCAAGAAGCGTGCTCTTTCATCCGGCGGCCTCTTCGGCCATGGCGGCCGGTCCTTTGCGAAACCGCATCCGCCGAATACTGCAATTGGAGGACGATGCCATGCTCATTTCTGGAAAATCCTTTGCAGTCGTGCTTGCCGGATTGCTCAGCGCCGCCACGCTTGTTGTTCTCTATCTGCCAACCCGCGGACAGGCGGAAGAATCAGCCGCAGAGGTCACAGAGTACACAGAGCAGAGCGAAGAAAACGCGGAGTCGGCGGATGTTGCCGAAGAAGCTAGCGAGAATGAAACAAAGGTCGACGCGCCAACCGACCAAGCCGCGTCTGACGCGGAAGACGATTGGCTGCGCGCCGCCGAATTTGCGTCTCGGAAAGAACACGAGATTGCCCAGCGGGCATGGGAGGAACTGGGCATCAAAGCTGTCCCGCTGAATGAGGCGGAGCTTGAAGGAGTGCGTCGCGGCGGCTTTCGCGGTGGGTTGAAGCTTATCGGACTCGAAGACGTGATGAACACTCAAGGGCCGTTAATTTTGACCCATATCCAGTCGAAAAGCCTCGCCACGGGAATTGGCGACTTCGCCTCTTTGGAACGCGCGCTCGATGCATTAGCCTCGCAACCACCTGATGAGCTTTTGGTTCTACAGGGCATCAAGCCGCGTGGCGGAATCTTTCAATACTCGATGCGGCGGCCGCAAGAAAAGAGCGCCCAGTCTACAATTGCCGACGCACCGAATGCAGATGGACAAGCTAAGCCAGAGTCCGTGGATGCGGCGGTCGACAACGGTCCGAGTCGTCGCGTTGAGGTGGAGCAGCTGCGCGTCGGAGACGAGGACGTGATAGTGTTTCGCGGCGCGCGGGACAATGTCGACACATTCGTAAAAAAATTGAAGGACGGCGAAAATCGCGAGCCGCAGAAAGAGCGGCGCGTGTTGGGCACGTTTACGTCAGACAACGATGGCCTGGAGAAACTTGTGCGTGCCGTCGATGAAGCGCGAGGAAAGAATCTCTACGTCGACATCATTACAAAGGGCACCGAGTGGAGCTTGGTGGTTGTGCCTGAGCCAACGGAAGCGGAATGGCCCGCGATGCTGGGCGATCCTCCGCGCAAAGAGCGGGTGATCGCCGACAAAGCATGG
>DATFGJ010000430.1:0-20304 GCA_035249585.1 Lacipirellulaceae bacterium | reverse complement strand
CGGAAGGTATCAGTTGGTCGCTGAGCGCAAAGTAGATCGCCATCCTGACGCGAATGCCTATGCCGTAGGTCAGCCTTTCCAGGCTGACGACAACGCTCTGAACGGAACAAGCGTATAGAATTGACGATTGTGGTCCCGCGCCTCGCCTTAATTCTTGCAGCCGCGATGATACCTCCCGGACAGAATCGCCGTACGCCGTGTGTGCAGCTTGGTTTCGAAACGCTCGAGCCGCGCCTCGCGCTGGCGGGCATGGGCCTGACGGCTCAATATTTTCACAACGACGACTTTACCGGCGTGGCGGAAACCCGCGTCGAAGCAGTTTCTCATAATTGGGGAACAGGTGGTCCGGGGGCTGGAATGGATGGCGACACGTTCAGCGTCCGCTGGACCGGCCAGATCCAAGCCAAATATAGCCAGGCGCAAACATTCCGAGTGTTGAGCGACGAGGGCGTAAGAGTCTGGATCGACGGCCAGCTGATTATCGACGATTGGACGCCCCATGTCCGCCGTATGCAAACCGGCACGATTAATCTTATCGCCGGTCGGTTCTACGACATCCGAGTCGATTATTTTGAACGAACCGGAGATGCGCGGATCGAGTTGTCATGGCTCACACCCAGCCAGGGCGTTGAGCTTATTTCTGCGGACCAACTGTACGAGAGCCCTGCCGGGCTGTTGGGTTCGTACACCGACACGACAGGCGGTGCTCTGACGCGCGCTGACGCCGCCGTGGATTTCGACTGGGGGCTTGGCTCGCCTGATGCCGCGATCGACAGCGACGGATTCCACGTGACCTGGACAGGCCTAATACGCGCCGATTTCAACGAGCTCTACACGTTTTCTATCACCAGCAACGACGGCGTACGGCTTTGGATTGGCAATGAGCTGGTGATCGACAATTGGTCGAATCAATCCGGCGCCGACGCCACAGGCGCCAAGTTGCTCGAGGCCGGCAAGTGGACCGACGTGCGGCTCGAGTATTACGAAAACGTAGGCCAGGCCAACGTCGCCTTGCGCTGGTCCAGTGCGCGGCAAACCGGCGCGGGCGTATTCGAAGTCGTGCCGCAAGAAAGCCTGCGGGCGATCAAGCACATGCCCGTCACGTTCAAAAATCCGCTCGGAACCGGCGCCGATCCGTTCGTCATCCAATGGCAGGACAAGTACTACATGTCGCGCTCGACGGGCGGCTCCGTGTGGATCAACCGCGCCGAATCGCTCCAGGACATCCACGCAAGCAGCCTTGGCAGCGATACAGTTCTGGCCTGGGATCCGCCGTCGGGCACGAATTACTCCTCGGAGATTTGGGCGCCCGAGCTGCACCGCATCGGCGAAAGCTGGTACATCTACGTCGCTGCGTCGAATGGCAACAACGAGACGCACCGCATGCACGTGCTGGAAAGAAACTCGCCTGACCCATTCGGAAGCTACGTCTATAAGGGCCAGATTGTGGCCCCGACGGACCGCTGGGCAATCGACGGCACGGTTTTCCAATGGCAGGGCTTTACTTATTTCGTATGGTCAGGCTGGCCGGGAACCGCGAACGGCCAGCAGAATCTTTACATCGCCCAGATGCAGAACCCTTGGACCTTGCGCACCGACCGTGTGCTGCTCAGCTCACCGCAATATTCCTGGGAAATGCACGGCATGCCCATTAATGAAGGCCCACAAGTCCTCGTCGAAAACGGCAAGCTGCACATTATCTATTCAGCGAGCGGGTTCTGGACGCCGCAGTATGCGCTCGGCCGACTGACCTATAACGGCACCGGCTCGCTGCTGAGCGCTGCCTCCTGGACTAAAGCGCCGCGGCCGGTTTTCCAGGGCTCGGGCAGCGTCGTTGGCGTCGGACATGCTTCATTCGTCAAGTCGCCGGACCGAGCCGAAGACTGGATGGTGTACCACGCTCATAAAAATCCCGTGCCGCCGTCCGGCGAAATCTGCGACGTACGAATTCAGCCGTTCACGTTCTTCGCGGATGGAACGCCAAATTTCGGCGCACCGATCCCATCCCATGTGCCGATCCGTGCCCCGTCGACCGGGCCGGATCCAGAGCTGGTTTTCGTAGCGGGTGACTACAATGCCGACGGCATTGTCGACGCGGTCGATCACGCGACGTGGCGAGCAACATTCGACTTGCTCGTTTTCCCGGGGAGCAGTGCTGACGGCAACGGCAATGGCGTCGTAGATACAGCCGACTATATTATCTGGCGCCGCAATCGCAGCGATGCTGCGCTGCAATCGGCCTCGGTGTCTGGGGCGCAGGCTCCGCCACAATCTTCGCCGGAACCAGTGGAGTCACCTTCCAGTGTCAGGGAGTGGGCGAGCTCATCTTCACTGCATTCAGCCGCGCGTAGGCCGGCGCTTGTATCGGCTGCGGTCGATGCTGCGCTGCAGGGATGGCGAGCCGGGTATCCATGGGCCACGCTCCAACCAGCATTACCGCCGGAGGCGCATGACTTTTTCTCAACTCCCCGTGCGAAGTATAAGACTTATGACGTAGACTCGGATGCCGACGATTGCCTCAAAGATGGATCCCGTGATGAAGCTGAGTTTGGAAATACAAATCTCTTGGAATCGATGATTGAAGAGTTTCTCGAAAAACAATCACGAACTCTAGCGAACAAATAGAGAGTAAATCGCATTTGATCTTTGACCGATTAATTCAAAGGCTGCGTCCAAGGCGCCTTGCTCAGCTCGTGTTTCGACCGAGTCGTGGGACGAATTCACTCTCCCGTTTGCCAATGACGGAAATTCCGCATCTAACGATGACCGGAGCCGCTCGTCTTTTTGCAGACGCAGTTTTAGCAGGTCCTTTCCACGTTCCGCGACATCGTCGGACGGCTGCGATCTCGCGCCGCTGGGCTTCGAGAATCGCACCCGATTCGAATCGGACCGGTGACTGGCCTGGAACTCTGTCACGGCAGTCTGCGCCAGAGAATTGGCAGCCAATTCAGAATCGCTGCTTCCTGGAATCAATTGACTGCTTGTAAGAGCTAGTCCCCCAGAGCCGTCGCTTCGCGAGGCGCCAAGATTCGCGCGCCACACCACCAAATCTGCGATATCGGCGACTCCATTCCGGTTGCCATCACAAAGCAGTTCGCCAACCTCGCCATACCAGCTGCGCCAGACTTCGTAGTCCGAGTCGTCTACCTTGCCGCTTTCGTCATAGTCGCCGGCAAGCAGCGTAACAGTGCCCGTTGATCCAGTGCTGGTTGGATAATCGTTCAGCGCCACCGTCACCGTGTTGGAGACCTCGCCTGTGTGGCCATCTGAGGTCTGAATGACCGCCGTAAAGCGGTTGACACCTCCCCGCTCGTGACTGTCGTTAAGCACGACTGGCACGTCGACAAAACCATTCGCGCCAATGGTGACCGTCGAATGCTTTACAAAAATTACTTTGTTGACTTCGAACGGATCGATGTCGAAGCCGCCGTTCGGCACGCCGGTCAAAAACAGTCCGCCCTCTGTCTGCAGCAAGCGCGCCGTAGCGCCGGCAGGGCCGGTCACACGGATGGTTTGCGACGCGCTCGTAACGATCGCCGGCGTATTCGCGACGCCGATCATCGAGATGCCGGGCGTCGCAGGCACGGTGTTGTCCAGGACCACATGCGAATTTACCTTGCTGCCACTCACTGCAAACGCATCCCCGGTGCGGAGCTTTCCATCGTTGAAGTGAACGCTGATCGTTGCGCCGCTCGCCTCCAGGCCCGATATGCTGGCCGATTGTTGCGGTCCCGGCTGGCCCGCGCCCTGCACGCTTGTCGGATCGATATCAATTGAAAAAGTAAACGTCTCACCCGGATTGAAATCGCTGAAGTTAATGGTCAGCGAATCAAAACCGCCCGCATGCGCACCGCCGAAGCTGTGTCCCAACACGCCTGTCGCGGCCGCGCCACTGTTGGGCGTGAACGTCTTGCCGACGACGTCTCCCGCAACTCCGTTCGGGTCGTAGACGATATCTGGCAACAAACTAGTGCTAAGATTAATAGTCACCGAGGTGATGTTTTCACCGCTCGTGGACTGGTTGATGATATGAATCGAACCGTTCGTGAACGTGCTGGAGTTGTTCAGCGTCCCGTTGGGATAGATGTTCACCCTCGCGGCCGAATTCGACACGGGCTCCAGCTTGAGCACGACACGCGTCGACACTCCGCCAGTTCGCCCGGTGGCGTCCGCTATCGTGGCCACAAAATAGTTGTAGCCGCCTTCCGGCTCGGTTTTCGTTAGCGTCACGGGGATATCGACGACGCCGCTGGGGCCGATGGTCGCGGCCAGTTCTGAGAGCACGATCGCCTTGTTGGCTTCAAACGGATCAATGTCGAATCCGCCGCCGGGCACGCCTGCGGTATAAAGAGCGGCCTCGACCTGAAGCAGCCGCACGCTGGAGCCAGCCGGGCCGCTCACGCGCAGCGTTTGATTTGGATTGGTAACAACAGCCGGCGGCGTGGGCGTGCCGACCAGCGTCAGCCCCGGCGCCGGTGGCAAACCGACGACTGCTGTCGTCTGCGACGCGCGCCCGCTGTCGGCCGTACGGAAAGGCTGCGTCTCGGTGGTCGTGCCGTCGCTATAGACAATCGTCACGGTTGAGCCGGTTAGCTCCATGCCCGATATCTTGCCCGAGTTGCTTGGGCCCGGCGCCTCAGAGCCTTTGATGCTTGTCGGCTCCATATCGATGGAGAAGGTGAACACTTCGCCGGGATCAAAGTCCGCAAATTGAACTTCCAGCACATCGAAGCCGTCATCGTGAGGATTGGACATTGTGTGTCCCACGAGGCCTACTTCCACAGCTCCCGAATCCGGCGTGAACGGCTTGAACACATCGTTTCCGCCCTCCCCGGTTGGATCGAAAATGACATCCGGCAGTAAGGCGGTGCTAACGTCGATTCTTATCGATTGGATTCGAATGTTGCCGGTCGAGTTGTTTTCCAGACGGTAGGAATCCGTTACGAAAGTTGACGCCGTCAGGAGGCTGCCTTGCGGATCGATGAGGAGAAACGCCTCCGGGTTGCCCGACGTAGGCGCATCGGATTCCACCCCAAGAAAATCCCAAGTAACCGGCATCGCGCCGGAGCCGGTCGGGTCTCTTGCGATCAGGCCCACAGCCAGCGTGGTTGCAATCCATGCGGGCGGGATCGATAGCGGCGTGCCCAAGTTCACCAGCGCAGCGCCGTCGACCGAGTAGCGGGCCTGCACGACATTCGCGACCGGATCAACCGTGAGGTGCAACTCGACGAAACTAGGTCCTGGCAGTGCGAGGCTTTGGGTTGCGGCCACGCTAAACACGCCCCCAACTTCTTTCATCAATTGAATCGAGCCGCCGTTATCGCCTGAGAGGACAATTTGCACAAAGTTGTTCTGATCGCCGGTGCCAATGTACATTCCCATTTCCTGGCCCGGCTGGGGCACCAGGCCGCTGAACGGCCCGAGCACGCTCGTTTTGGCGGTGAAAGGCGATGTTTCGTTCGCGACGTTCACGCCAAGTTGAAACGCCTGCTGCTGGGTGTTCGCCGCACCACGGGCTGTGCCGGCCGTGGCCGAATCGATCGTGAATACGCCGGCGGCGCCTCCGGCGGTCACAGCCTGCGGATCGAACAGCGATTCATAATCGGCCACGCCATTGGTCATCAAGCCGGTGAAGCCAAGCCCTAGAATACCGCCCTCGTCGGCTCCCTCGTTTTCCCAATCGAAGAACACGCCGACGGGCGTCGTTGCCCCGTTGTTGGCGTCCACGGCGAATGGATCGCTGGTGTCGAGTTGGGCATCGTTGTCGTCGTTGTTGTCCGACAAATTCGAGATAAAGTCCTGGTCATTGTCGGGCGGCACGTCGGCCGCACTGTGAGGATCGGTGCCGTTTGCCGACTCGTCATCATTCGAGTATCCGTCTCCATCAAAGTCATTCGGATTGCCCGAGGATTGGTCGGATGGCTCGAAAACGATGATCGTTTCGGTGGCAATATCGGCGACCCAAATGGAGCCGGCAAAGGGTCCCGTTGCGGGGCTCGTCACATCCAGGGGCCGGAAGCCGACGTTGCTGAACAAGTTCGTGCTCAGCACGACCTGGTCGCCAGCCGCGTTGAGCTTCACGCGCTTGATCGTGTTGTCGAAGCTGGCGATCAACAGGTCGCCCTGCATGGCGCCGCCGAAGTTAGTGGCGCGGTACTCGACAATTCCGTTCGTCGAGTCGCCGAACACCGTGAGCGCGCCGTTTTCGGTCCCAGGCGCGCGGTAATCCGATTCGACCGGATTTCCCGTGGAGACTGGCGACTGGGGAATCGACGTGTTGAACGTGTTATTCGGGTTCGATCGCGTCGGATTCGGGTGTCCACCGTAGTAGCCGGCGCCGGTGATGTAATGCAAGCCGTCGCCGTGAGTGACGCCCGGCTCGTTCGGAGCATTCGTCGCGGTGCCGCCGGGGCCTTCGCCAACGGGCACATCACCCCACCCTGCGTTCGGACCATTGTCGACCGTATACATGCGGCCCTGAGAAGTAATGACCAGGTCATAGGGATTCCGGAAACCAGGCGCGAACACCTGCACCGGCCCGCCAGGCACCAGCTTCGCCTGGTTTTTACCGTCGTTGCCGCCGAAGGGGTCGTTAGGGTCGCTTGTGCCCGAGCGAGTTTCGTCATTGAGCGTGGGCAAATCGTAAGTCGTGTTACCGATCACATTGAGGTCAATCACCAGGATGGCGGCGGAGAGCGCGAACTCGGGCAGCAACGAAAAATTGTTCGACGGCGCGCCCATGTTGGTATTGCCGCCGATCGCCACATACAGCTTATTCGCCGCCGCATCCAACTGCAGCCCGTTCGCGGCATGGTTCTCTTCCGAGCGCGGCAGCCCGCGGACCAAATCGAGCCGTTGCCAAGCGCTGCCATTCCAAGTCAGGCGCGAAACCATGCTGGAATTGGTATCCAGGTTAAGGTCGGTTCCCGAGGAGCCGCCGCCGATTCGCGGATCGCTCGAGGTGACGTACAACACGGGATTCTGAGCCGAGCCGGTTACGAGCAAGCCAGTGACGAGGCGCGTGTTCACGCTGGAGTTCGGCGTTCCGTCATCATCGTGATTGGCGATTTGTTGGATCAGCGAGATGATTTCTTCGGAGACAACCCGGTAATCGTTCGCACCGTCGCGTGTGATCGTGTACGCGCGGATCAGGCCGTTCTGCTGCGAAACGTAGAGTCGTCCATCCGGCCCGAATTGCAGCGACGTTGGACGATCGAGGTTCGTCGTGCCTGCCAAAGTCGATTTTCCAAAACTGATCGGGATCTGCGTCGCCCCCGTACCGCTAAGAGCGATACTGAGCGGAGAATTCCCGCCGCTATGCGGAATGGCGAGCGTTGCCGAATTCGAGGCGTTGCTGGTGGGCGCGTAGGTGACGGTGACGACTGTTGATTGGCCCGGCGCCAGCACAATGGGCGACGTTTGCTGATAGCTGAAGCTGAACGGCGATCCGCTGGGCGAGATGGACGACTGCGACGGGTTGATGGTCACACTTGGCGAACCGGCCGGTCCGTCGTTGGTCAGCGTCAACTGCCGGTTTGCCGTTTGACCGATGACCACCGTGCCGAAATTCACTGAACTACTGGATGCCGCCAGCGACCCAAGCTGCTCGTCGCCGCTAGTTAAGATTTCAATTCCTTTAATGACTGGATTTTGTATGTTGCGGGGGAAGTCAATGTCGATGTTTGCGTCGCTGGAAACAATGAAACTTTTGACGACTCCGGTTAGCGCGCCGACATCGGCGAAGATGTCGTAATCGTCGAGCACCTTAATGCCTTCGATATTGACGTCGAATATTCGCACGCCGGTGGCAAACGCGCCGCTCCAAGTCTCGGCGAAATACAGCCGCACCTCGTATTCACCTGGAGAAACCGGGAAATTCCACTCGAGGTTTGGCGGGCCTGGCTTGTCGAAGCGATCCGTTTGAAACAACGCCATGGGCGTGCCGGCCGGGATCGAAGCATGCGACATGTTGATGGCCGCGGTCGTCGAATTCGTGGCCGAATTCCCGGTTAGCGCGTTGTTGTAAGGCGACGGGCTTGCCGCCGTGTCGGCTTCCCAGCTGGGATCGGCAGCCAGCAGCGGGCCGCCGGCATTAACTCGAAAAAGAACGTCTCCCGCCAGAAGGCGCCGCTCCTCTAAAACTTCGAGACGAAGCGCACGGCGGCTGGTTCGACGCAAACGCGATGGCAGCTTTGTTTTGGTCCGGCGCAATTTACGGCGATGATGATTGAACATGGGAGAGCTTAAAGTGTGTCATAAAACGTTGCCCCTGGACTCTGCTCAGCACGAAACTGTTTTCAACGCGTCTAACAAAATGAATTAAACCGCCAAAAACGCCAAGATCGGCAAGTACGACTGTGGGCTTCTTGGAATGTCTTGGCGCACTTGGCGGTTCATATTGTTAGATGCTCTCAAAAGTTGGTCGCAAAAACCTTGTCGGCGTGCCGTCCGTTGGCTTGCAGACCGCGTAGTCGCTGGCGTTTGTTTTCTAAAACTCCGCAAGTGACGAGCGCTTTGCGAAAGCCAAGCACCGGGTCCGCATCCGCAATCCACTCCGACAACACCCGGCGCGACTCGTTCTGCATCCGGTCGATGTTCGCTTCGTCGGTGACTTGCTCTAGCGCCTTACGCAGTGCCTCCAGGTCGCCGGCTGGAAACACAGCCCCGTTTCGATCGGTTTTCACCAGTTCTGGCGAAGCCCCCACGACGTCGGACGCGATAATGGCCAAACCGGCGGCGGCCGCTTCGACGACCACAACACCCCACGGCTCTTTATCACTTGGCAGCATTAACGCGTCGCATTGCGCATACAGGCCGGCCAACTCGCGCTGGTCGTGCACAAAGCCGGTCCAAACGATTCGCTGCTTCAGCTCGGCAGGCACGCTTGCCTCCAGCTCACTGCGCAGCGGGCCGTCGCCGGCCATCACCAGGTCCCAGCCAGGCCGCGAGCTCGCGATGGCTACAAATGCCTTAAGAGCCAGGTCAGGACGCTTTACGCGCATTAAGCGTGCCGAAAAGATCACTCTGCGCTGCTGAGGGTCCAAGTCGAACAGGCGTCGCGCACTTTCCAGCGCGTCAGCCGGCGGGTTTTCAAACAGCTCGATGTCGGGAATGAAAGGAAAGAATATCGTCGGCTTGTTCGAGGCTCCGTATCGCTCGTACAGCGCGCGACCATATTCGCCGCATGGCATGATGCCGTACGCCCACTCGACCGCCCACCGAAACACGGCCCGCTTCATGAGGCGGCGCAGGCCCGCGCAGCGGTCGCTGCGGATATTGCAGTCGCCAGTTAAAAAACAAGGGATCCGGTTGCGATGGCACCAGCGAAGAACGCGCAACCGGCCAACATCGCCGCAGCCTTGGCAGAACACAGCGGCCACGTCATGCTGCTTGAGCCAGCGAATAATCCGTCCGGCCTTACGCCACTCGCGTACTGAAAAGCGAAGTTGTGTCTGCTCCGTGGTTGGCTCGCCGTTGCCAAATTCGACCGGACGAATGGCCGCCGGAACCGCGGAACCCGACCAGCGCTTGAACGCGTTGGCGTGCGTGGCCAGCGACCAAAGTTCGACTTCCGGCACTTCCGCCACAATTCGCTTGTGCAGATGAATCCGGTATGGCGTCAATGAGTTTGTCAGCACCGCGACACGAGGGACGCTCGATCGCTGCGGATCGTTCAATTCGGCAGCCGGTGCAAGTGTTGAGCTCATATGTATCGATTTGTCTGCAATTAGTGTCCCGAGTCCGCCAGGGCAGGTAATTTGTCTACGCGCCGCATTTGCGCTTCGCAGCCGTTCAGATGCTGCTGCTCGCTCTCGAGTCTTGCCGAACCCGAGCAATCTCCTTGACCTCTTCCCAACTCTCGTATGACCAGGACTCGTGAACCATCTTCGGCGTTTTCAAATTGCAGTCGCTGCCACGGGTGCCACGACCATGGTTCACGACGAACAAAACGCTCCAGGATGCGCGCCGATTCGGCGACCGCGTTATAAATCGCCGTCGGCGAATCATCGTCGACCTGCACGTGATCGAAGATCCATGCGCGCCGGCGCCGATGATCGATTTGAGTATCCACGAGAACGAGCACGCGAGCACCGGTGGCTGCGGCCAGCCGGGCCCAGCCGCACGGCAATCGCAATTTGCCGCTTAGAAATGGAACGTCCAAAAAGTCTTTTCCCAACGCCCCGTCGGCGGCGAGGGCCACCGTCTCACCGGCCAGCAGCATCCGGTACAGGCGCACGACCGACCTTTCCGGCTCCAGGTAGTGCATTCGCGCGCCGGTTTGCTGGTCCGCCCACATCGCCGTTTCGAGTGCCATGTCCGCAACCGCGTCCACTGTGTCTCCGGCGTAATGGGCCGTGCGGTTACTGACGTAAACTGCGTTGCAGGACGGAAAGATTTGCGGGATCGCACTCGCCGACAGCCGAAAGAATCCGAAGTGGTATCCCAGAATAATAAGGCCGTTCGGCGACGACCCGGCGCGATCGAAAATTGCCGTCATCTCCGGATCAACTTCCCAGATCAGGCCCGAATCGCCGCCGATATGCTGACGCCGGTTGAACAGCTTGAAACGAGCGAAGCACTCGTGCTTCAGCTCCAGGTGCTTGCGGAGAATAGCGGACACAGGCAGCTGCGTTTCGAAGTAGGGGTGCAACTCCTGGAGAGTTCCGCGCACCGAGTGCTGTGCCCCGACAAAGGTCAATAACCAGTGGACACGCGCCAACCCACGGGCCCAAACGGGGCCGAGTCGAGGACCCAGGAATCTCAGAATGGCAAGATGCGGTACATAAAGCGCCCATACGGCCGCGGTGAGCACCAGTTTTCGCAGCATCCACGTTTTGGAACGCCAACCACCTGCCTGCGCAAGGGGCAGCCCGTCCAATGACTCCTGCGAAGGAAGGGCCGCGGCCTCGGCGTCTTCAATCATTGCGCTAGGCATAAAATTCACCGCAAATAAAAGTCCGACGCCATTCGGCCCGCCTCTTCTTCATCCAAGCGCAGCGGCGCCGTGCGATGGTTGTTATCTCGCAGCAGCACGGCGGTCCCGAAATCCTCGTACACCACATCCATGTTCTCGCGCAGGAATTGCGACACGCTGCGGTCGTTGATCCGAGACTGGCCGAAGCGCGTCGTGCAATACCACACGCGATCATGCCGAGAAAAAAGCTCTTTGAGTTGCTCGACGTCGTAGATCATCGCCGTGCCGCTGCGCCGATCGAGCGGCATGGCCCGCGAATCGCCCAGTGTCGCTTGAATCACGAGCGTGCTTTCCAGCCAGTAGTCGACCTGCCGAGGCCGCGCGGCCTGGACGTTTGCGGTGGCCATGTAGAAGTTTTGCGCGTGTGGAAACGTGGCAATTACGGCGTCACCGTCGCGTACATGGTTGCGGAGATACTCGCTCGGTCCGTCCCAGTGCGGATACCGAAGTTGCCGCACGTCGAAGGCGGCGACCTGGAAATTCTCGAGATCCGAAGTGCGCACCACGTGCCCGCTCGCCACGCCGATTGTCACCAGCAACGCGGCCGCGGCAACCGCGCGCACATACATCCGCTGCGGAAACGATAACTGCGCTTTACGCGCGTAGCGCCAGAATACGTCTGCAACTGCAACTGCGGCCGCGGCGGCAATCAGGATTAGTATCGGCAGCAGGTGGTAGGAGTAACGATTGGTGCGCAAGGGCAGCACGGCAGACATCAATGCGGCGTTTGTCGCCAGACAAATGATTAAAAACCGCAGCTGAGTGCGCCAACGATGTCTCACCGCCAAGAAGCACGCCGCCGCAAAGGCTACCATCGGCAGGAGCGCATCGCGCATCCAAGAAGCGTTCATCAAGTAAAAGCTTCCGTCGAAGAACGGGTAACGCCACATCGGCTTGATTGCCAGATCGCTGATCCCCTCGCCGTACCATAGACGCTGCGTTTGCTGAGAAATCCGGTGCGCGTTCTGCGCACCCACGACAATCAGCACCATCACGATAGCGGCATAGAGCGAGGGACAACTGAGGACAGGCCGCATGGATCCGCGGCGAAGCATCAATACCGCAAGCGCCAGGCCAATGCCGAACATGCCCGAGCCTTCCCAGCTCAGATACATCGTTGAAATGCTCACCGCCGCGCCCCACAGCATCCCTTTGCGGATCGGGCCCGATCCTCGGAACGCCTCGTAGGTGAAAAACATCGTCAGCAAGGTGAAGAATTGGACCTGCGACAAGTAGCGGCCCAAATTGGCCCAGCCGATGGCGTGCGGCGACAGGCCATAGAGCACCGCCGCCACCAGGCCGACATACGGGTTGAACCAGCGCATGCCCATATAGCCCAGCAGCACGAGTGTCGCCATCGACCAAAACACGGCCGGGATTCTCAGCACAAGCCGCGGATCGTCGACAAATAGTGCGCATAACGCTGACGGGTAATATGCCAGTTCGCTGGTCGAGCAATATCCAAACGGCAGATCCGGGTGAGCTTGTCCACCGGGCACGCCTTGCTCCAACACGGACAGGGTAAATCCGTATGCGCTGATTTCATCGTGATGAATCGGCTCGGCAGTAATGTCGCGCACTCTTAGCCACAATGAGACGCCAACGATCACGATTGCGCACGCGCCAATCAAGATCGGTTGCCATGCTTGGCGCCACATCGGCCACGGCGGCTTTGCATGAATTGGTTGACGCACTCGCGGAGCGATGACGACCAACAGCAGCCACTGCATCACCGCAAGCAAGCCCAGTCCGTACAGAAAAACGGGGCGATAGATATCGTGCGCTGACCAGGCTCGATCCCACATAGTAAGCCAGGCCACGGCCCCCGCGACGATGCTTGGCACGAGCGCGATGTACGGCAATGTCGCAAAAACGCCACCGCCTTGGCTTTCCGTAACTCGATCAAGCAGCCACTTGGTTAAGCTGCATCCGGCCCAGGCGGCGATTCCGCAAATCGCAACGAGCCCGATATAAGCGGCTGACCGGGCCAACCAGAAGGAGGTCGGCGGGCGAAGTTCCCGCAGTTCGCGCTCGATCTGTCGTGGAACGACGCCTAAATACCCAATCTCCACTTCGCAAGGTTTGAACTTCGAATCCGATGTTGGGTCGAGGCGATTCCAATCGGCCACGTTCACGGTTCGACTTCGCCACTCGCGGTCGGTACCGACGTACAAATAGTCGCCGCCCTCGGTTGCCATCTCAAGGTCCGCGCGCACACGTGGCGCTCCACCAGCCGTTGTTACGAGAAGCGAAACTATGTTCTGCCCGGAGCGAACGAGCGGGCTGATGTCGAATGTCTGTTCCCGCGGTTGGTATGCATCAACCCGCCCAAGCTCTAAATGATCGTCGGAGACGATCCAACCGTTTACGGCCAATCGATACGGTCCCGTGGCGAGGACCCGCAGCCAACCGTCTCGCGGCCGGCCGGACGCCTCGAACGATCGCGTCAATACGGCGTCGCTGCCTTCTGATTGAGCGGGCAGAATCCAATGCGAACGTCGCGGCGTTGTGATCGCGCGCGGCGGCAAATCCACCTGCCCGCGCCAAGTCACCAACGCGTCAACCTGCGGCGCGGTCCAATGTTTATCGTCGAACTCCGTCTCATACCAAAACGCCCCGCGGCGATCGTAGATGTCCGTCGCACGCCAACCCTCCGTGTCGGCCAGCGATAGTTGGCCGCCATCGGCGAATTCGAAAGTTCCGTCGATGGCCACCGCCGGGCTTCGATCAAGCACGCTTTGCGCGACGTGAATCGCGACGGAATTCTTGCCCGCGTGGAGGTACGGCGTGATATCCGTCACGAGAGCGGCAATCTGGCGCTGACTCGATCGCTCGGTCCGTCCCACCAACCGGCCATTGACCTGTAATTCAAGAACGTCGTGGCCCAGCAGCTGGATCCAGGCATATTCGGGCACCCGCGTGAGATGCCAGCTTCGCCGCAAATACAAGTGCTTGCTATCGCTGGGCTGGGAGTTCGTGGACAAGGAAAGCGGACGCACGTTCGCCGTGACCATGTACTCCGGCGTCACCGAGGGATGCGTCGTACGAAACGCGAAATCTCCCGCGGCGACGGCAAATCCGAACAGCAGAACCAGTTGTAAACCGCGCGGTTTCACAAACGTGCCTCACATTCCCAGCCGGCCTTCTTGGGCCGGAATATTCGTGTATTTGGGCAGGTGGAACAGCGCGAGCGCGCGGTCGTACATCGCGCGAGCCCGGCCAAAATCGCCTGCCACAAAGTAAGCGTCCCCCACGAGCGAATGAAAATCGCTCGACACCATTCGATCGCCGAGTGCTTCCAAATCCGCGAGCGCCTGCTGCTGGACTTCCGCCGCGCGCTGCGGCGCGACTGCCAGCTGCGCCGCCTGGTGCGCAATCCTGTAGGCCGCCTTCCATGGCGCGATTGCCGCGGCTTCGCCCCACGAGAGTTCCGCGCCGCTGTATTTACCGTCGGAGGCGTAATCCGCCGCGCGCCGCGCGATCACGCTGGCCAGCAAATCGCGCTGCGTTGTCGTGCCTTCACTCGGCCCGACATATGGCTCCATTAGCGCTCGGGCCCGGTCCAGCTCGTCGCTGAGCACGGCCTGGTGTGCTAAGAAAAACGCCTGATACTTATTTTCAGCCTGCCGTTGCCGATAACTGATGCGACCCTTCGCCAGCCAGTACCTCCATGTATTGCCCATTGCGGGCATCGCGGCCGTGGCCGCATCAAGCGACCGATCGGCCGCCACAAAATCATGACCATTTTCAAGCGCCGCCGCGCGCGCCCAACGGTATTCGGCGAACCACCGTGGCCACGTTGCCGCGAATGCGAGTGCGATGCCCACGCTTGCCCATGCGCCGGCGTATCCGATGCGCCGTACCCATGTCCCACGCTGCCAAAGGAGGGCGCCTGCAACCGCAACGCCGACAAGCCAAAAACCATAGGTCGAATAGCGCAGTGGCGCGAGCACGGCGTGCGGTTGTGATAATAGCCCGTCCTTGCGCATCGACTTGTCGCTCAGCACCGCCAGGCGGTCCGAAGTTCCGGCCGACAGCATATGCTCGCTATGCTGTCGGAACACGGCTCGAAGCAGCGCCCGATCACGCATTTCGCTGTCAAACGACTCAACGAGCGTGGGATAGTTCCACAACGTAACAGCCGCGGCCGGCAGGCTCGCCGCGAGCAACACTCCAAATACGCGGCTCGTCCACTTTGGCTGCGCGAGAACCGCGACCACGCCGACGGCAATGACCGCCAGCAGCGGCGTGGCGATGCTGTTCCAACGCCAGGGTCGCGGAGTCTGGCTGACGACTTCTGGAAAAAACGTTGGCGCCTCCATTTCGCCCCAGGGAATATGCGGCCCGCGCAGGTCGCGCGTAATGGGCGGCCGCAGCCATGGTCCGATCGCCAATAGCGCGCAACCGGCCAATAGCCCTATCGCCAGCGCGCGGCGCGAAACTACGGCCGACACGGCGCGGCTAAGTCCCGTCAGCGCCCATCCTGGCACATTTCGAACGAATCGAACGCAGCTTGATAACATTCCCAATTCTCTATTCTGAGACGAGCATTCCAGCTCCTACTGGCGCTGCGCCCATTGATGCCAATTGACGTTCACTAAGTCATTTTCATGCACGGCATCCTGTCCAAAAATGATCACCTCATCTCCCGGGCGCAACCCCGAAAGGATTGCCATGTGCCCCGCCTCGGAAATTGGGCCGGGATGTACTTTGCGAATCCGCGCGCGGCTGTCCTCCACACAGAACACCATGGCTTTGTTTTCCTTCTTGATTACCGCGACGCTGGGGATCGTCGTGACCGACGCCTTGTCGGATTCGATCCGCACAAAACCGGGTATGCCGGCGCGGATTCGATTCTGTGGATTTGGCACCTCGACTATTACTGGCAACACGCGAGTCTTGGTCGAAACAACCGGCAGGATGCGCGCGACGCGGCCGTCTAGCTTCTCTTGTGGAAACGCGTCCAGCACGACTTCCGCCTTCTGACCAACCTCGAGCGAATCCATCCTCTCCATCGGGAAATCCATTTGCACGAGGATCGGGTCAAGTTGATGAACGACCGCCAGAATCGTCTCGTCGCCCACATGCATCTGAGGAGCGACGTTCACGCTTTCCAGAATTCCATCGATCGGGCATTCCACAACGCACAATTCCAAATCCGCCTTCGCGAGGTCCAGTTCCAGTTGGGCCGTTTCTATCGCGACTTCGGCTTCCTTCACTTGCAGGCCCGAGGCGGCCTTATGGGCGTGCAAATTCTTCATCGTTTCATGTTCCTGCCGGGCTTTTTCCAACAGCGCGGTGCGCTGCTTTACCAACTGTTCAAACAGCACGGACTCGAATTGGAACAACACCTCGCCGCGCTTGACCGACGAACCCGCTTGAAACGGAACTTGCTTCACCAGCCGCTGGCCAATGCTGGCGGAATTCAGCGGAATTGCGATCGTCGCCGATTGAATGGGTAACGTGACCGCCGTCCCGCCGATTGTCTCTTCCAGATCGCGCTCATCGACCATCACCGTACGGACCGGAATCGGCATATTGGCCCGCCTTGCCTGTTCCGGATCCCACTCGCGCAGGGCTTCGCGCGCCCGCCATTGCCAAGCGCCGACCAAGGCCACGCCGCAAATCACAAGCAGTACCCCGCAAGACCATCGCACAAATGTTGAAGACATTTCCACACCCTTTCACAGAACGCTATTCAGCCGCATCGTCACCGAACGAGTATTAAAACGCCATGCAATAGGTCGCGATGGCGGTAGAGACACTTGATAAGTTCAAAGCGCGTCAATTTCACTCAATTTCTTACTTCCGCTGCTAACTCCGCCATGGGCGCGGGCGGCTGGCGCTCGGCCCCTCGTGAGCGGCGGGCCAGCTTCGGTCGTATCGCCACCTTCCATACCTGAACCACGTCCGACCACGGCCAGGCATCGGTCCAGATGCAAACGGCGAAATACACCAGAACCGACAGCGGCCCGAATATCGCCACGGACAATAGCGTTGCACTCGATTGCCATGCCGGCAGCAGGACAAGCATCATGGCGACAGCGGCCGGAACCACTCGTGCCGCCTGCCATACACTTGGCCCGGTCACTCCTAATTTGTGCAGCACTGCCAGCCCGGCGGCGCACAGCACGAGCTCGCCAATCACGTGTCCCAAGCAGGCGCCGTACAATCCCCACAACGGAATCAAAAGCAATTCCACCGCGGTCTTCACTCCAAGCATCCAGCAGATCATTCGCCAGTACCGCTGTTGAGCATCGAGCGCCGTGAATGCAAACCGCAGCTGCGCGTTGATGAACACCAGTGGCGCGACCCAGATCAACAGACGCAATGGTCCGATCGCTTCAGCGAAGTCTGGTCCAGCCGTCGACAAAACCAACGGCGCGGCATAGGCCATCGTAAGCAGCGAGATCGGCAGCGAGGCCACCCACAATAGATTCGTGGTGCGTGCGAACGCCCGGCTTAGCGCCGCGCGGTCCGTATGCGCGACCCGGCTCATCATGGGAAATGTCACGGAAACGATTGCCCGCGGCAGCAGTTGCAACGGCTGCAGCGGCCGATACGCGACGCTGAACAAGCCGACGACCGCCGCCGGCCTGAACGCGGCCAATAGCAGCGTGTCCAGTTGCATTGTGAGGCGTCGGATGGCGTCGCCAATTCCCAGCGGCACGGACTCGCGCAGCCAATCTCGCACCACGTCGAGCTTCAAGTGGAATTCCCTGCACTTCCACTGCCAGGCCAGAATCGTGCTGATTAGCACCGCGGCAATCAAGTTGCTGGTCATGAAGGCGACAAAGCCGGCCAGCAGGCCGCCCGTTTCCGGGTAAACGCCAAACCACACAAACACACAAAACAAAGCGGTCTGCAATACGCGCGACAGATTTTCGAATTCGAACCGTTCCAAGCCGCGAAAAGTATTCGAGGCGAAATCGAGCGTGTGCCGCGACACCATCGCCAGCGCCGCCACCAGCAACACCATCCAGGGAATCGGCTCGCCCGTCGCCCACATCCATACGGAAGCGACGATGTAGAACAGCGACACCGAAGTCAAACTCACGATCACCAGCATTCCCGCTGCTTCGCCCACGATCCGCCGCACTTGATGCGGCGCCCGGGCGACGCGGTGCGTGAGCACGGTCGTAACGCCGGCGTCGGCGATCCAATGAATGACGGCCGAAATCGCGAAAATCGTGAAAAATGTTCCCAGCGACTCCTTGCCCAGCCGGCGCGCAAGCGTGAACAGCGCGACAAAGTTGAATGGCAGGATCAGCGCCATGCCCGCCGCATTGAATGCGCTATTGCGCACGATCCGCGCCAGCGACTCGCCGGCCGATGTGCCATGTGAATGCGACGGATGGTTGTTCTGTGGGTCGGACATCGCTCTTAGATGTATCCCAAGGCGCGGAGGCGGTCGGAAATCGCTTCATCATCTTCCGCGGAGTAATCACCGGAACCGACGGTCACCGGCGCGCCGTTGGCGGCAGCGCCAATCTCTATTTCCCGCGGCACGGCACTTTCATCGAGCAATTCGGTCAGCACAGAGCCATCCATATCCGCCGGGATCGGCACACCCAGCAGGTGCAGAATCGTCGGCGCAACATCGATGATTCGCGCGCCCTCGAGCGTCCGTCCCGCACGAACCGTCGGTCCATCCGCGAGAAAGATGCCGTCATCGCGATGGCTGCCCGATTTGCCGGTGAAGAAGACCAGGTTCTCGGCACGGCGTGGATCAACCTCGTCGATCCATGCCTGGCTTTTGGACTTCGAACTGACCTTGAATGCGTACGTGTAGCCTTCCAGCTCATTCCAGTGAACCAGAATGTCGGGCGCCTCTTCCAAATAGAGCCCGCTGTACAATTCCTCGCGACGATATGCGCGGACCACAATGCGCTCTCCCGTTTCAGGGTGACGCCACTCTTGGAGCTTCTCGATAAGCTCCGTGCGCAGCGCTTCGTACTCCGCGCCTGGTTCAACGGTGCCGGATGGCTGGCGACCTTTGACATTGATCCACAACACCGGGTAGTACGGGTTTTCCTCGAAGTAGGCCTTGGTGTTCGGCCAGTCGATGATTCCGTATCGCACTTTGGCCTCGATCCCGCCGAGCCGGCCTTTGGCGGCGCGATACAGCATCCGTTTCACTTTGCTGGGCAGCATCGCCACGGCTCGTAGCTTGATTGCATCCAGCGCGCGGGAGACGAACTTCGAGCCGGCGCCGCGAAATTGCAGCACGCCTTGCTCGCGCAACCAGCAGTTCGGATAGAGCACGTTGTTGCTCACGCCGCCGAAGCCATGGTCCGACATCATGAGGAGCGTTGTGTCCTGCGGCAACAAAGAGCGAAGCTCACCGAGCTGCTGGTCCAACTCCTGATACACGCGCAGAATGCTGTCTTCCATTCCCGGCCGCTCGAACGTAAAGAGCGGCGAGTCGCGATCGCAGTACTTCCAGTAGTGGTGGCCGACCCCGTCCGACTCGCCGAACAGGATCATGGCACAATCCCATGGATGGTTCTGGATGAGGTATTTTGCCGTCGCGGCCTTGCGGCGAATTGCCGCAAGAATTTTCTCGAGCGCGAGATCGGGGCGGCCCTGGTTGATTTCGGCGATTGGGAACGATCCGATTGGGTGGCCGCCAGTGGCGCGTTCCAATTCGGCATGCAATGAGGAAGGATACATGCCACGCGCGTCGAGCGTCGAACCGCCTCCGCCAAGCCCCGGCGCGTCGAAACCGCTCAACATGATTCCATTGACCTGTTCCGGCGGATACGTGCACGGCACGGAAATCGAAATGACGCGCCGGCCGGCGTCGCTGAGCAATTTCCAGAACGACGGCGCTTTTCGCTGCCCGCCATTCACAAATTCCAAGTCATAGGAGCCGGGCCGCTGCCGCGTGAAATCGAAGATTCCGTGCTTGCCCGGGTTCTTGCCGGTCATGAAACTTGTCCACGCGGGAAACGTCATCGGCGGCATCGTCGAGCGCAATAGCCCGTGCGATCCGTCCCGAAGAACCGCCGCAATGTTCGGCAAATGCCCGTCGGCCACCCACGGCTTGATCAAGTCGAAGGTGGCTCCATCCCAACCAACAATGAATACACGCGTCATAATTCCGATTTCGCTCTCTTTAATCCAACCACAGTCTTACGTGACGATCCTGGCGTTCCTGGTGGTTTAATTCATTTTGTTAGAAGCTTTAATTCTTCTCTTCGTTTGCAATCTCGGCTCGGCACGAGGTCTAGCTGATGTATCCCAAGGCTTGCAATCGCCGTGCAATGAGCTCCGACTCGTCTTCCGTGAATACATGCACCTCGTCGCACAATTCCTCATACAATCCC
>DATFGJ010000429.1:0-5413 GCA_035249585.1 Lacipirellulaceae bacterium | reverse complement strand
TTGGAGCAGGCGGCGAGCGGCCTGAGCCGGCCCGGCGAGTTGGCGATTTCGGCGGCGAACGTGCTCCAGGCGTCCGACTTTCTGGCGCAGCTCACTGATGGCGGGATCGTTCGGTTAATCTTGCAAGACCGTGATCGACAGCCACGCGCGGTCGACCGAAACGGTCGCACACTTGCGGTGGAATCGCTGGCTCCCCCACAGCGTGACCAGGTTTACTTAAGCGTTTGCCTTGCGCTGCTGAGCGCGGCGGCGGAGCACGGGACTTGGCTGCCGTTGGTGCTCGACGAACCGTTCTTGCGATTGGACGCGAGCGCCACGGCGGCACTCACCGCTGTGCTCGACGACTTCTGCCGGCGGGGGCACCAGGTAGTTGTGCTTACTGAGCGCGTCGATGCTGTCGACCGGGTGACATCTTTGGGCGCCGCAGTGCAGAACATTGGCGAACTGCAGCGGCGCGAATTCGTCGCAGATGCCAAAGTGCCATGCCGTCCGGTTATGGAGACGGCGGCGCCTGCGGCCTCCAGTACGCGGCAAAGCAAGCGGCGTCCGGCTGTGGTGCAGAAACGGAAGAAGAGCCGACAACGCCCTACGCTCAACGGCAAGGGTGCAGCCTCAGATCACAGCGACGCGGCTTGATAAACTCCGCCAAAGTATCGCGTGAATGTTTCGGAATTCGATATTCCGCGTGCTGAAACTCGTTCGCTGAAGCGGCCGTTTACTCTTCCTCGAACCGGATCTCGAGGATTTCGAAACGGTTCGTGCCGGCGGGGACTGCGACCTCGACGCGATCGCCGATTTTTTTGCCAACCAGGCCCTGGGCCAGCGGGCTGGCCACGTTGATTCGGCCGGTGTCGTAGTCTTCTTCGCCTGCTCCGACGAGCGTGAATTCTTCCGTGTCGCCGAAGTCGAGATCCTTCACGACCACGGTGCAGCCGAACGCGACCTGGTCTTTCGGCGTTTTCGCGGTGTCCATGATTGCGGCCCGGGCCAGCTTGTCTTTCAGCATGTTGATTTTCGCTTGCAACATGCCCTGGCTCTCGCGAGCGCCGTGATACTCGGCATTTTCGCTGAGATCGCCTTCGGCCCGAGCGGCGGCGATCCGCTTTTCGATTTCCGGCATCCGCTCGTTCTGCAGCTCTTCGATTTCGGCCTTGAGTTTGTTATATCCGGCCCTGGTCATGGGAACGCGTTCAGACATGGCATTCGCTCTCTGGCGTTCGGATGCAGCTGAAGTCTCACGACTTAAGCAACAATTTATCCACGGCACAAAAAAAATGGGTCTCCGCAGTGGAGACCTCAAGCATGACTTATTTTCAGATCCTGCGAAGTGAATGTAAAGGGCGATTCGGCTCCGGATACAAAGGAAAGAACAAGAGGAAGCTGATTAGCAGATGCACCAGAATTGGATTCACGACGTCTCTGCTCTCTCTTCTGCTCCTGTTCAAAAATGCCTTGTCATTTAATCGCCGGGCAGGTAGAGCAACCGGCCGCAGGCCTTGCAGAAGACCAGCTTGGAAAGTTTCAGCTCGTTCTGCATGTTGAGCGTGATTTGCTGGCCGCAGCCGGTGCACACGCCTTCCTCGACGACGGCCAGGCTGTCGGCGCCTTTGCTGCGAACGACACGCTGGTAATCGGCCTTGAGTTCGACCGGCAAGGCTTTTTCCGATTGAACCAATTCGCCTTCCAGCCGTGAGAGATCGGCGCGAATTCCTGCCGCCGACTGCTCGGTCGCCTGGCGGGCCTTTCCCATTTCCTGCTTCGCGGCGGCGAGATTATTTTCCGCTTCCTTGACCTGGACTGCCAGCTGATCGATTTTTTCAAGCCCTTCGAGGATCTCATCCGAGAGTACGCTGCCGGCCATTTCGGCGGCGGCGATTTGCTCGAGCAGCGCTTGATATTCGCGGTTGCTGCTGCAGGCGTTCAGCTTGACGCGGAGATCGACCACCTTTTGCTCGCCCGACTTGAGGTCGAGCTGCTTGCGATCGACCGCCATTTGCATCTGCTTGGCGCGCTCGCGGGCTTCGGCAAGCTTTGCCTCGAGCTGAGCGACATTGGCCTCGCGGGCCCGCACTTGCTTCGGCCCGCGCTCCAGTCGGTCGCGGAGCTCTGCCAGCTGTTGATGAATGCGATGCAACTCCCGCAACGCGGCAGCGGTAACGCTCATCGGCAACCTCCCTGGTGCTCGTATGACGAAGATGACGGCATCATCAGGATGCAATGAATGTGGATAGTTCCATCATACCTTGAAAGTGCGGCCAGCAGTATTGGTTTGCAGACATAAAAAAACCGCCGGTTTTCAGCCGGCGGCTAAATTGAGTATCTGTAGCCGTTGTCTGCGACCCCGGCCCTACTTGAAAATTTCTACAAATGCCGGCCTCGCAGAGTCCGGCTACAGTTGGCAGTTATGCCGCTGCCGGCAGCGCGCTGGGTACGAACGGCTCGAGATACCTGCTGCGGACGGGGTTCTGCAGCTTGGCGACCGCCTTGGCTTCGATCTGCCGCACGCGCTCGCGCGTGACTTTGAAGATCCGGCCCACCTCTTCGAGCGTGTAGGAATATCCATCGGCCAAGCCATAGCGAAGCCGAATGATTTCCCGCTCGCGGAAGGTGAGGGTCTTCAAGAGTTCCTCAATGCGCTCGCGCAACAGGCCGTTGTTGGCCAGTTTGTGCGGGGCCTCCGTGCCCGTATCCTGCACGAACTCGCCAAAGCAGCCGTCCTCGCCTTCGCCGATCGGCCGGTCGAGGCTCACCGGATGGCGGCCGATATCGAGCACGCGCTCGGTTTCCTCCAGGCTGATGCCGGCGGCCTCAGCCGTTTCCGCGGTCGTCGGCTCGCGGCCCATTTCCTGCACCAGCTTCTTGGCCGCGTTGCGCAGCCGCATCAGCACATCGATCATGTGGACGGGGATGCGGATCGTGCGGGCCTGGTCGGCGATGGCTCGCGTGATCGCCTGGCGAATCCACCACGTGGCGTACGTGGAGAATTTGAAGCCACGGCGATACTCGTACTTGTCGACCGCCCGCATGAGGCCCGTGTTGCCTTCCTGGATCAGGTCCAGGAAGCTCAGGCCGCGATTGCGATACTTCTTGGCGATAGAGACCACCAGCCGCAAGTTGCCGCTCGATAGCTCGCGCTTGACGCCTTCGAACTCCTGAAACTGGCCGCGAAGCAATTGGCTGCGGCGGCGCAGGCTGGCCGGGCTTTCCAGCGTGCGATTCATCAGTTCGCGGAGCTCATGCCGGACGGAGGCGATTTTCTCAGAGGAAGCGCCCGTGCGGCGCAGCTCGGCCAATTGGCGGCGAAGCTCGTCCATTCGCTGCGACATCTCTTCGAGCTGGCGGATGAGCGGCTGCACGCGCCGTGTCCGCAGACTCAGCTCCTCGACCAAAACCAACATCTTTTCACGCCGCCGGATGTAACGGCTGCGGGCAAACGCCTTCACTTCGGTGCTCGCGCGGCGATTGGTGAGCACCGCAAAATCGCGCCGCTGCGCTTCCATCAAGTGGCGCAACAGCGGCAGATTATGCGGCATCCGCGCCTGAACCTGCTCCTTGGTGAGCCGCTCGGTGAGCGACACTTTGATCGTGCGATCGAACGGCAGCTCCCCTTGATGCACGCGCTCCAGCGTTTTCACTGTGGCCTCCAGCGCGAAGAACGACCGCAGCATGTTGCGGCGGAAACGCTTACGAGTAAGCTCGATTTTCTTGGCTAGCCCGATTTCCTCATCGCGCGTCAAGAGCGGGATGTGCGACATCTGCGAGAGGTACATGCGGATCGGGTCGCTCGAGCCGCTTGGCAACCCATCGGCAAGCAGCAGTGAGCGCTCCGCGTCGCTCGGCGCGGGTGCCTCCTCGGCGAGTGCCCGACGGTGCGCGTTCGGTCCGTCGACGAGGTCAATTCCCAGCCCGTCGAGTGCGGCCAGCAAATCGTCGATGCGGTCGGTGCCCTCGATCTCGTCGGGTAGGTATGCGCTAACTTCTTCGTAGGTAAGATGACCTTGGGCCTTGCCCTTGGCAATTAAGTTCTGCAGTTCGTGATCGACGCGTTGAAACATCGTTCGACTCCTCCCGCACTTCCTGTGCGGCTGGGTTGAGGTGGCGATTGCTCCGGCCAAACTCCCCGCCCTTCCATAAACAGGGAACAAGCAGGCCGGTGACAAAGCTATTAGCTTTTTTAGCTGTTAGCCATTAGCCAGAAGGCTGAAGCTGATAGCGGCTCTGCCTAAACGCTAACAGCCAATAGCTAAGGGCTATTTCCTCCTCCTTTCGTAGTCGCTGCGGTGTTTGGATTTCGATTGTTCACAGAAGCGCGCGAGCAGTTGCTCGGCGTCGCCGGAATTCTCGCGAGCGGCGGCCAGCGCGAGTCTGCGCGCGCTTTCGTCCTGCCGACGGCGATATGTTTCGAGCAAATCCGCCAGCCAGCGCTCGCGGTCCGCCGACTCTTTGATGGTGCACGATTCGTCCAGGCTGACAAGCAAATTCTTCAGGCCCGGTTCGTCGAATTCGATCATGAGTCGCTTGAATTCGCAGGGCTGGCCGCTGTCGACCAATCGGCAGCAGGTTTCGTAGATATATCTTGCCGCCGGCGATGTGAGCGTCGCCGGATCAATAACTTCGGAGATGCGATTAATGAAGTGCGGTTCCAAAAGCAGAAGTTCCAGCAAGTCGCGGTCCCATGCCGCTAGGTCGGCGAGGCGCGGACGGGTGTCGTGTGTCAGGTGTCGGGCGCCAGGTTTCTGATTGCCACCCCCTGACACCTGAAACCGCTCGGCTGCGCTCGCGACAGGCCTGACGCCTGACACCTTCGATGTCTGACGAGTACGGGCTTCGCGCCGCAAAGCGCCCAATCGGCTGCGCAGCTGCTCCTCAGGCAAATGGAATTTGCGTGCAATGCGGCCGAGCATCTGCTCTTCGCGCAACAGCGTCTGGGAGGAAGCGCCGCCGCCCGCGGGACGGATCTGGGCCAGCGTGGCGAGCACTTGCTCGGCGGCCTGCGAGGCGCGATGCGTGTCGGTGAGTGTATCCAATCCGTTGGTCACCGCGTTGAACTTGTGTTCCAGCGCGTCGACCGCTTCGGTCAACAATTCGCGGAACGAGTCGCTTCCATGCGTAGCAATAAAATCACACGGATCGACTCCCTGTGGCAAGGTCAGTATTCGCAAGTCGACAGAATTTTTTTCGAACAGCGCCAGCAGCGCGTCGAGAATTTCATTCGTGCGCCGGCGGCCAGCTTCGTCTCCGTCGAGCACAAGCGTGATGCTATCGGTGTAACGGCGCAGAAGTTGCAAATGTCGCTCGCCGAGCGCAGTTCCGAGCACGGCAACGCAATTGTCGATGCCGTGCTGGTGGGCCATCAGGCAATCGGTGTAGCCCTCCATGACGATGGCGCCGCCGCCTTTTTTGAAGTTGTCGC
>DATFGJ010000428.1:0-2479 GCA_035249585.1 Lacipirellulaceae bacterium | reverse complement strand
TGACCGATGCCGAGGCATCTGACGACGACGACGATGAACACGGTTCGCAAATGCTACGCGATATTCGCGCCGCGTCCGCCCCGATTCTCGCCGCGATGGCCAAAGACCATGGCTATGGGCTGGAGCCGGGCCAGGATTTGCGCCGTGTCGCCCCGCCCTTCCCGCCCGTTCGCATGGAGTACTATCGCACCGGCCATCCGTCCCAATCCGAGGCGATTAAGGAAGGCCCTTCCGGAATGGTGTTTCGCTGGAGCGACGACAAGCTCAAGAATTGGGGCATGACCTTCGGAGGCTCGATTGACGACGGTTACAGTCTCAACAGTGCTCTTGATGCACTGCTTGATATCAAGAGCCAACAGATCGATGGCCCGCGCGAACTTCTCGAAACGCGGCTGCCTGGCGACTGGGTCATTCGAGAAGGCGCCGCTCAAGAGTCAGTTCTCAACGAGCTGCAAGATATTTTGCAAAACGAACTCTCGCTTCCCGTGAAATTGGAGTTTCGCGAAGTGGAGCGGGAAGTGTACGTCGCCCGCGGCGAGTATGAGCTAACTCCGCTACCCGGTCAGGAAGGCGAGGGCAAGTTGATCCTTACCGACGAAACCATCACGACGGATGAAATTCAGATCTTTGGCACCGATCTTGTGCCCAACAGCGGCGCCGGCGGGGGCACCGGTGAGTTCGAGGAATTCTTGGGCTGGCTTGGCCGCTGGATTGGCACTCCAATCGTTTCGGAAGTCGACTTGAAACCCACGAATCAAGTAAGCTGGCATCTTCACGAGCGGTCGCCGTCCACCGAGCAAACACGCGGCGAGGATCATGATGCAATCCTGGTGCTCGGCAACATCACGTTGCAGACGGGACTGACATTTACGCTACAGAAGCGGCCAGTGCGGATTCTATTCGTCGAGCGAACGCATTAGAGTAAATACGTAGGCCTGGTTGTAAAATAGCCCGAAGCGCAAGTTTTGGTATTGCGACTCTTGATTGCGGCGTGTGAATAGCGGATGGAAGGTGAAGCGCTATCACATCGAAGCGATGCTGCCTTGCTAATAAATCTCAGTTGGGAAACCACCGATGCCGCGGCTGATTCTATTACTTGCCATCTTGTTCATTCCATCCTTTTGCGCTCTAGCTCAAACCGCCCGCACCGAACAGCCCGGCCAGGTCACTGTCACTTCTCCATCCGGAGAAATTCGCGCACAGCTCAGCCTCGATGCGAAAACCGGCAACCTCAAATATTCAATCGAGCGTGACGGAAAGCGACTCATCGGCCCGTCGTCCTTCGACGTACGACTGGGTGACGCTGGCTCGATTGCCGCCGGTGCGAGCATCCAGAATGTGACCGAACGCGAAATCGACCAATCCAGCGATTTGCTCTGGGGCAAATCGAGCCGCTTACGCGACCATTACCGCACTGCAACGATCCGGCTAACGAACAAAAGTGGTATCCACTGCGATATTGAGCTACGCGCGTACGATGACGGCGTTGCGTTGCGCTACGGCTTTCCCGAGCAAGAATTGCTGCGCGAGTTTGTGATCGAAGGCGAATCGACCGAATTCCGGCTGGCTGGCAACCCCAATATCTTGTTCATGACGCTGGATCACTTTAAGACTTCGCACGAGGCGACGTACGAGCGCAAAGCATTTTCGGAATTGCCGGAAAACAAACTTATGGCCGTTCCTCTGTTAGCCGTTTGGAATGACGGCAGCGCGGCGGCGATCACGGAAGCTCGATTGCGCGACTTCGCTGGTATGTATCTGGAAAAGAAACCCTCTCCCGAATGGCGAGGCAGCGTGTTGCAAACGCGCCTCGCGCCGATGCCGGAGAAAGATAACACCGTTGTCGCGGCCCGCGCGCCGCATTGGAGTCCTTGGCGTGTCGTCCTGGTGGCCGATCATGCCGGAAAGCTTCTTGAAAGCAATTTACTCCTTTGCCTTAATGAAGCCCCAGAGGGCGATTTCTCCTGGCTGCGGCCCGGGAAAACCACCTGGCCGTGGTGGAACGGTACGATCGAGCATGGCCCGCCTTCAACGCCGGAGCTCAACTTCGCCATCCACAAACATTACATCGACTTCTGCGCGGAGCACGGCATCGCCTACCACGCGATCAGCAGCGTGGCCGAGGATCGCCCATGGTACGTGCAACGTGATCCAGGTTTTGCCTGGCCGCATGCGGACACCGATATCCTCAAGGCCCGGCCTGACATCGATTTGCCCAGAATCCTGGATTACGCTGCCACCAAAGGCGTGGGCATCCGATTGTGGGTGAATTGGAAGCCGCTGGCCGACCATCTCGACGAGGCGTTCGCCACCTACGAGCGATGGGGCATAAAAGGCCTTATGGTGGACTTCATGGACCGCGACGACCAGGAAATGGTCCAGTGGCAGGAGCGCGTGCTTCGCGCGGCCGCACGCCACAAGCTCCACATCCAGTTCCATGGCTCATACAAGCCGACCGGCGAGCAGCGAACCTTTCCAA
>DATFGJ010000427.1:0-7566 GCA_035249585.1 Lacipirellulaceae bacterium | reverse complement strand
GCCGGGTGCCACTGGCTCTGCCAGTGCTTTTTGATGCCAGGGCCTTGCGGATGGTCGCCTCGGTCCGCCGTTTCAGCATCCTGAGTTCCAGTACAAGCTGATGTTTGTTCGACACGATCGTCTCGCATTCCCTGAGGATCGGTCTGGCACTGGCGAAGCCAGTGGCACCCGAGGAAGCCCGACGAGTTTCGCCCCACCGGGTGATAGTTTTGTCCCACCCCCTGGGCGAAACGCCGATAGTTTCGCCCCACCACCACTCACGAACTTGCCGCCAGCAAACGACTTGCAGCACCCGGGTGGGGCGAAACTGGCCGAGTAACGCCCCACGAGAAAAAGAAAAAAAATTTCGGTGGGGCGAAACTCACGACCCTGTCCCCCAAACCGCTCCAAGTTTGCGCTCCTATGACCTTCCTCCAAAGTGGTAGTAGGTCCGCGGAGCCGAGGCGGACCACATGTAGGTGAGTCGCCTGACCCGCTGGCCACGCTGTGGTAGATTAGTTCGCGCGGCGAAGACACAACCATTCCCATGAGCGACGATGCACGATGACTTCGTTCGACCTCCAGGCCTACGGCCCGGTGTTCGCGCCCCTGCTGGCGACCGACCGGCGGCGACCGCTGGATGCGGGCCGGCCGGATGCCGCTTCGCGCGCGGATCTTGAGAAACTGACGGTCGAGGCGGCGTTTGCGCACACGCGCAATGTCGATCGCGAGATGGCTTCGTGCTGTGTCTCAGCAGCCTGGCTGCTGCACGATTACCTGGATGAGTCGCACAAAATCAGCCAGGAGATCGACACGCCATCGGGCAGCTTCTGGCACGGCATCATGCACCGCCGCGAAGGCGATTTTTCGAACGCCAAGTACTGGTTCCGCCGCGTGGGCAAGCATCCGGTGCTGGACCTGGTGGGCCAGCGGGCTGCCGAGATGGCCGCCGTGCGTGGCGCAGAGAGTAGCGGCAAAAAGCTGATTACGGGCGGTGCGTGGGATCCGCTGGCATTTGTCGACCTGTGCGAAACGTCAGTCCGCGGCCAGGGGGACGCGCGCGAGCTGTGCCTCGACATCCAGCAGGCGGAATGGGAGCTGTTGTTCGACTACTGCTACCGCGCGGCAGCCGGCGCATAAGATCGATTGCCGCGTCTGCCGCGGTTTGTCATGCAGAGACGGCGTCGGCTGTCGCGCTTACTGGCTTAGTCCGCGACAAGCGGCTCTTGGCCCAGCGCGTCAAGCGAACCGTTTGCGATCGCCACGATCCGAGCGGTGTATAAGTGAGACGGTAGGTCGATTCGGCTCGGGTACGCAATCGGCGCTTGTGCTCGCGTTCGCCCTGGCCGAAGTCGATAAACGTGTCGCCACGAGCCATCGAATCTTGGACGAACCTCAGGGCCAAAGCCGAGCCGAAGCCGTGGTTTGCAAGCGAGGCATCGAAGCCCGTTCGCAAGGCGGAGATGCGCGAGCCGCACACGTAATTGTACAGGAACGCGGCCGGGCGGCCTTCGAACAAGAGCACGTTGACGTCGACCATGCCGAGCCGGGCGGCGGCCGCATGCGCGTCGCGATAGTAGTTTCGCACGCGGTCATGGGAAAGCGTATTGCCGTTCGTCACGCTCGATTGCCAGCTGCTGGCGGCCGTTTCCTCGCACATTGCATACAGATCCCAGCGCGGATCGCCGTCGCCGTCTGTGGCGGGTGCTGGCCGATGGCGGATGTACTCGGCATTCGCTTCCTCGAACGCATGCCGCAGCTGACGCCGAAACTGGTGGCGCACCGAGCGGGATTTCGCCGCCACGAAATGGTCCCAACTCTCGGGCACTTCGAGGATGGACGTGGTTTGATACGACTGTTTCTCGGTGAACATGCCGGCGACGCGCAAAGCGCGGGCGGTTCGGCCGCCCTGCGTCGCGTCGTCCGCCACCCAGCGAAGCTCGATCATGTCCCAGTCGCGCGGTGTGCGGCGAATGTGCTGCATGGCGGCCAGCATCGTCGCCGCCGGGTTCGGCCCAATCGGGCCATACCAGGTGCCGCAGTCATCGAGCGGATAGGTGAGCACGCGCACTTTATTGAGCCGATACTGCTCACTGCGCACGCACAGCGGCAGAATGCCGATCGGCTGCCCGGCGGCGTACACGATCAGCACCTTGAGCTTTTGGCCGCGGCCGAAGTGGCGCCAATAGGCTTCGAGCCAATCAAGCGTCAAGAAGAACGACGCCCGCGGCGTCGCGGCGAACAGCGAATTCCAAAGCAGCCGGTATTGCGAGAGTTCATCGATGTCGTTGACTTCAATTACTTCGACCATAGTTGCGTGCGCCGGTGTGGGTGCGATTGGGCGGTCGCGTCGGAACAGCGAAGTTCTTTGCGGTCAGTTCTGCCCGTAAGGGCAAGCCGCATGCCGTCCGTGGATCGTGCCGATGCGCGCCGTGAAACCGCGCCACTGGAGAAGCCTGATTTGAGCCCGAGCCGAGTGACATATCCTTTGTTCAGTCTGCACCGTGTCGCCAAAACGCCACACGAGGAGGGCGCTGGCCACGAAGATGTTGACAAAAGGAAACGCCCGCCAGTGTTTTGGGCGCGTCCGCCGCTGGTACACTGAGGGCATGTCGCCACCAATGGAACACGAGCTGATCGAGCGCGTTCATAGTTCCGGCAAGCACCTGCTGTTGTCGATCACCGGCGGCGGCAGCCGGGCGATTGCTTCGCTATTGGAAGTGCCCGGGGCATCGGCCAGTGTAATTGGCGCGATCGTGCCGTATGCGCCGGCCGCCCTTGAAAGCTGGCTCGGCGGCGCTGTGGATCAGCACTGCAGCGAACGCACGTCGCGCGCAATGGCGATGACCGCGTTCGGACGAGCCCGCCAGTTCTGCGACGCCGATCGGCGAAGCTTGCGCGGCATTGGGGCCACAGCGAGCCTGGCGACAACGCGGCCGAAGCGCGGCCCGCACCGTATTCATGTTGCCTGGCAGTCGGCCGATGCGACGGCCGCGTATTCGTGCGAATTGGCGAAGGGAGAGCGTACTCGCGCCGAAGAAGAACTGATTGCCACGCAACTGATTCTGACTGCGGTGTGCGACGCCTGCGGCGTTGACGGTGCATCGCTGCTTGAGCCATCGGTGGCGGCGGCGGTACATCGCCGCGAGCAGCATGCGCCGGCGGCGTGGAGCGCGTTGCTGCTCGGTGAGCGAGCGTCCGCACCGATTTATGACGAGACCACTGCGAATGCAGATAAAACCGCGGTTCTGTTTCCCGGCGCTTTCAACCCGCTTCACGAGGGCCACTTGCGCATGGCTGAGCTGGCTGCGGAGCGCTACGGCGTGCCCGTCACTTTCGAGCTGTCGATCACCAATGTCGACAAAGCGCCGCTCGACTTCATCGAACTGGCGGAGCGGCTGGAGCAGTTGGCCGGCCGGCGTGTGCTGTTGACGCGCGCTGCAACATTTGCGGAAAAGTCGCAAGTGGCGCCCGGCTGCGTATTCGTAGTCGGCATGGATACGATTGTGAGAATTGCCGATCCGCAGTACTACTGCGGCGATTTAGCGCAGCGCGACGATGCGATTGCCACGATTGCCAATCAAGGCTGCCGGTTCTTGGTCTTCGGGCGGACGATGGACGATCGCTTTGTGAAGCTGTCGGATGTCGATGTGCCAGCGGCGCTTCGCGAGCTCTGTGAAGAGTTACCGGAATCCCAGTTTCACTCTGATGTGTCGTCGACAGATCTGCGCGCCTCGCGGCAATCGACATAAACTGGCCCTTAATTGCGTGCTGCGTGACTCACTCGTATACTCGATGCCACGTCCCTGGCAATTACGCCGAAACGTCCGCTGGCTTTTTGAACTACTCTTTACGGAATCGTCCTGGCCATGTCGCTTGCATCCTCCTCGATGACTGGGTCGGGAGTCCAGAAGCCGTTCTTCATCGGCATCGATGTGGGCGGCACGAACATCAAGCTTGGCCTCGTCGACGACACCGGGCGGACGCTCGCGTATCATACAATGCCAACCGACCAACAGAAGGGCCCGGAAGACGCCTGCGTACGGATGGGCCTCGCCGCGCGGCGGATTATTGGCGAAGCGCGCGTCTCGGCCGGTGATGTGGTCCGCGCCGGGCTGGCCACGCCCGGTCCTATGGACATCCCCACCGGCATGATCCTGCGGCCCGGCAACTTGCCTGAGTGGCGCGACTTTCCGATTCGCGACCGGGCCAGCCATCACGTGGGAGTTCCGGTCACCTTCGCCAACGACGCCAACGCGGCGGCCTACGGCGAATTCTGGCGCGGAGCCGGCGCCCAGTATCGCAGCATGGTGCTGCTTACGCTGGGCACAGGCATCGGCGGCGGAATCATCGTTCGCGATACGCTCATCGAAGGCGAACACAGCTGCGGCAGCGAATGCGGTCACATCCTTGTGAACCCGTCTGATGATGCGCCGATGGATTCGCTGGGCAAGCGTGGCTCGCTCGAGAGCTACTGCAACGCCACGGCAGTGGTCGACCGCGCGCTGGCCGGGCTGAGAAGCGGCGCGGCAAGCTCGCTGGCCAAACGGCAGGCGGCCAGCGAAGAGATTACGCCGCGTTTGGTGGCGGAAGCAGCCGAGAAAGGCGACGAGCTGGCCCGGCGCGTGATTATGGAAACCGCCTACTGGCTGGCGATTGGAATCGTAACGTTCATCCACACAATCGATCCGGACGCCGTAGTGCTCGGCGGGGCGATGAACTTCGGCGGGCAGGAAAGCGAGCTGGGACGCGAATTCCTGCAGCGCATCCGCGATGAAGTGCGGCCGCGGCTCTTGGAGCCGCTGCGCGACAAAGTGAAGATCGAATTCGCCTCGCTCGCCGGAGACGCCGGTTACATTGGTGCGGCAGGGCTGGCACGATTGGAGCATAGTAAGCGGCGGTAACCCTCTAAGGCGTTGGCTAAGACACATAGCCCGAAGCGCAAGCGAGTGACTTGCCCCGTCGCATTCCTCGCTTGCACTTCGGGCAAGGGTCGATTGGCAATTATGGAACTCGACGACGAGCTTTGTTTGTGTTTTCATGTTACGAAGCGGAAGGTGATCAATTACCTGCGCGTCGAGCGGCCGCAGCGCGAGAGCCAATTGGCCGATTGCCATGGCGCCGGCACGGGCTGCGGCTGGTGCCGGCCGTTTCTGAAAAAGCTGTTTGAAGCGGCAAAAGCCGGCAGCGCGGCGGCCGATCTTCCGAGTCTGGCTGACTATGCTCATGGCCGCAGCGCGTACGTCCGTGAGGGCAAGGGCACGCCGCCGCCCGGCGCGACGCCGATTGAGCCGCAGTAATATGTGGTCACGGTGACATCAGGCCTCGCGTTAGCTGCCAGCCGCTTATCACGGTGACCAGCACCAGGATCGTCGCCGACAAGAACCCGGCGGCGAGCATCCATTTGCGCGTGCGGTACTTCGGCGGTAGTTGAAAATTGAGGTACAACGCGGCCAACATCGCCAAGGCCACGCCGCCGGTCGTCGCCAGGAACGAGACGATGTTCACCAGCGTGGCGAAGTTCACATCGATCCAGACAAGCGGCACCGCAGCTACGAAAACGTAGGCGCAGATACAGAACTGAAGCCGCCTGTAGGAAATCGAAGCATTCGGCCAGATGGCCGTAAGGAATTCGTGCGTCACGCGCACGTAGATCTCCGGATATGCCTGAAGCGTGCCCCACAGCGCCGCGAGGACGCAAACGTAATACACCCACACGAGCGCGGGATGGATACTTTGCCATATCTGCCCTTGGTCGGTAAGCAAACTCCAGCCCTCGAAAGCGGAGCTCAAGTCGCCGCTCGACAGTCGCGGATAGAGAACGGCCGCCCCGGCCAGCATGAACGCGGCACTCACGACGAACAGCACGATGGCGCCCATGGCCACATCCCATCGCAGCGGCGCGATGAGCCGCCGCAGCCGGTTGGCCTCACGCGGGTCGCCGGGCAGGTAATCGCCCGGGTTGCCGGTGGCCGCGCGGCGTCGAATCTGATCGATATCCCGATGGCTGCATAGGCCCCAGCGATGTTTGCAGACCCAATTGGCGTAGGCGATATAGCACATCACGGAACCGCCGACGTAACCGAACGTGGTGGTCATGGTTAGAATCGGCTGCTGGCGGACATCGGGCGGCGCCCAACTGGGAACTTCCGGCATGGAACCAAAACTGAAAGTGCCGGCGAGGGCAGCGAAAAAATCGGGCCGCACCATGATCGTGCCGATCATCGTTCCGAGAACTAAAATCCCGCAGATGATTACTTGTTGACGTTCGAGCGCGGCAAAGGAGAGGCCGCCGCCGACCATGAGCGCGGCCGCAATCAGCACGGTTGCGAACATAGAATGCCAAACGGCCGAAGAAATCCCAAGCAACTCGTCGGCCGGCAGGTCCGGGTTGGCAGGCGAGCCGCCGCCGAGACCGGTCAGCCAAGCGGCCCGATCCAGCAGGTAGTACAGGAGGTCGCCACTAGGGCGGGCGATTGCGGCCCAGAGCGGTCCAGCCGCTCCAAGCTCCAGCACAATAATGGCGACGAGCAGCCAGCCGCGCGGCCCGGGCAAGCGCACGAGCCGGTGCCCGATCATCTCGCCGCTCACGGCCGAATAGCGCCCGAGAAGATACGTGACGCACACGCCTTTGATGAGCGCGCTGGCCAGCACCAGCCACAGCAGGCTATAGCCGGCCCACGAGCCGGTGCGCACGACGATGATCGTCTCACCGGCGCCGATGGACACAGAGGCGACAATCGCCGCCGGCCCAAACAGCGCCAGCATGCGCCACAACTTACCGGCCGACCACGGTTCGGCCATAACGCCCGAGGGCTCGGGGATTTCGACAGTTTGTCGTGCTTCTTGGACGTTCATTGGGACGTATCCTAACGCGGCCGCGCAAGGGACATATAGAGCGAAGCGGCAATTGGACGGCCCGCAACTGTCAGTTACTCATTCAGCACTGGCATTGATTTTCGCCCCACTAAATTTTTTTCTTTTTTCTCGTGGGGCGAAACTCGGCGAATTTCGCCCCACCTTGCCCGCGCAAGTTGTTTGCTGATTCGCATTTGGTGCGTGTGGGTGGGGCGAAATTGTTTGAGTTTCGCTCCGGGGGGGTGACAAAATTGTCCCCAGGTGAGGCGAAATTCGTCGGGCACTCGAGGCACCGCATCAGTTGTCCAAAACTCCCCCCCACCTACTTTTGGACAACTGATGCAATTTGGGTTTGTGCAATCTCTCCGGTTCGCCGCGGTGACCGGTGCGCAATATTCTCTGGTGTGGGTTGTGCGCATGTGTCGCAATTTGGATACAAGTATCAAACATGGCAGTTGGCGCGCAGCGGTAGCGCAGCCGTTTGGAAGAACGGACGGCTACTGGTGCCTGGCTAACCGTTCGGCAAGCTCACGGCAGGCGGCCTCCAGAGCTAATAGCTCCTAGCTTCGCGCAACGTGAAGTGTACATTAGCACACTTAGTGGCCGGAAGCAAGGGGCGGGGGTGCTGGATGCTGGGTGCGGGATGCACAAACGCGAAGAAAGTGCGCGTGTGCGCTTGCGCGGAAAAACGTTTGGAAGCGGCCACGTAATGTGGTAAGGTCGACGCGG
>DATFGJ010000426.1:0-17895 GCA_035249585.1 Lacipirellulaceae bacterium | reverse complement strand
TTTGCTGATATCAGAATGATCTCAAATATGGTGATTTGATGCCGAAGGAGGCGAACGATGAATATGCTAACGCACAGCGCAATCGGGCTGGTTGTCGTGGGTTTGATGCTTGTGCCCGCGGAGTTGCCATCGGCGCGGGCGGATGAGGATTGGGAGGATCGTTGGGAAGACTACCAGGAGGAGCTTGAGGATCGTCGCGAGGAGGAGCAGGAGCGTTATGAAGAGTGGCTCGAGGATCGGGAGGAAGCCTTCGAGGATGCGCGCGAGGACGGAGCCGTCGTTGTGCCGCATCGCGTTGTCGTGCCGGAACAGTCCGTAGTCGTACCAGAGCGAACCGTAGTCGTGCCGGAACGGTCGGTAGCTGTGCCAAACGACTGGCGACCGCGGAATCGGCAGACGCGGTACTGGCAATATGAGGAGACGGTGCCGCGGCAATACCAAAATGAGGAGATGTTGCCGCCACAATATGAAGGGTCGTTGCCGCCGCCGCGCCGGTATACGCAAGACGATCGTCGTTACACGCAAGAAGACCGCTACTATCGCGAGCCGACTTACCAGGACCAGTATCGCGGCGAAGTCTATGACGCCGAAGTCTATTACGAGGAGCCGCCGGTGTATGAGTATTACTCGCAGCCGGAATATCGGTACTACGGTACGCCGCGCTTCGGGTACTCCGAATATGGGCGCGACCGATCGGTGCGGGTAGGGCCGGTCGAGGTGTTTTGGAGCCGCTAACTGGGCCCCGACCAACGCTTGAAAGCTATGAGCTACGGACCGGTCGCTTCGGCGGCCCGTTACCGTAGCTCATGGCGTTTTTGGAGGGCGCATGCTTATAATCGGCGACGCCGGGCGGAGCAGGCGGGCCAGGGCCGTTAAACCCCGCCGCTAAACTTTTGTCCGTTTCCTACGAGCGCCGATATGAAACGACTTGTCATTGTTGTTGCGGTATGCGTTTACGCATGTTGTCTTTCAGCGAGCGCCAAGGATTGGGTGGAGTATGCGGGCGGCGACGGTCCCGGCGCCGGAAAGCACATTGTGCTCGTGAGCGGCGACGAGGAGTATCGCTCCGAAGAAGCGCTGCCGATGCTGGGCAAGATTCTGGCCGTGCGGCATGGCTTCCGCTGCACGGTGCTGTTTGCAGTCAACCCGGACGATGGCACGATCGATCCGAACAACAAGTCGAATATTCCCGGCTTCGAGCGGATTGCCGAGGCGGATCTGGTAATCCTGTTCCTGCGCATGCGCGAATTGCCCGATCGCCAGATGCAGCACCTGGCGAACCATCTCAATGCGGGCAAGCCGCTCTTGGGGCTGCGCACGTCGACCCATGCGTTTGAATATGCCTCCGACACACAAAGCGCGTTTGCAAAATGGGATCGGCGCAACGAGGGCGGCGGCTTCGGCCAGGAAGTGCTCGGCGAAACATGGGTCAACCATCATGGGGAGCACGGCAAGGAGAGCGCCCGCGGCCTCATCAATGGGATGTACGAATCGCACCCGGTGCTGCGCGGCGTGCGCGACATCTGGGGCCCGACCGACGTTTACGGCGTGAAGCACTTGCCGGACGATGCCAAAGTGCTTGTTTACGGGCAGGTTCTCAAGGGCATGAAGCCGGATGATCCGCCCAATCTCGACAAATCGATCATGCCAATGATCTGGCAGCGCGACTACAAGGCGGAAAGCGGCACGACGGCGAACATCCTGTGTTCCACGATTGGTTCCGGGCCAGACTTCGAGTGCGAGGACCTGCGGCGGCTGGTTGTGAACTTCAGCTATTGGTCGCTGGGCCTGGCCGATGCGCTTCCTGACAAAGCTGATGTCGATTACGTGGGTGAATACAAACCGGCGTATTTCGGCTTCGACGGTGCAAAAAAAGGCGTTCGGCCAAGTGATCACGAGCTGAGATAAGGTCGCTAGAGGCCTATTAATACCAATATTGAACAGGAGGAAGCAGAGGTAGCAGAGCCTGATAACTCTGCTTCCGTTCGGCTGAGCTCACGGCCGAAGCCTCTGCGTCCTCCTGTTAAAATGAATCGCCGAACGGCACAAAGCTTGGTTTTATTGGTTGTTGCATTTTGAGTTTGTGTTTTGTGCGCGCGTGGCCTTGTAGGCTTTCCATGCGCGGCGCGCATACTCGCGATCTAAGCGGGCCAGTTGGCACTTGCGCAGATCGACCGTCAGCGACTGGCCGCCGGGCTGTTTCACCAGCACGAATGGCAGGCAAACCGACTTCACGCGCAGCGGCGCTCCGTCGCAGTTCGTGATAAAGCGGATGTACACTGGGCGATCGCGTGGCAACGACCAGTCATCGTCGCACCACCAATAGGATGGAACTTCCGCCAGCAAGTGCAGCGGCGTGACGTAGTCGCCCGGCCGGATGTCTTCCGGCGCAAGCGACTTGGCCAGCGTCGCTGGGGCGGCGGCTGAATGGTTTGTTTCGGCGGCTGACGTTTGGGAAGATGCCATGTAACGCCAGACAGGCGTGGTCCGGAATCGGTTCGGTGCCCGGTCTTATGCTTTGAAGCCTATGGACGACGAAGGCAGCTACGTATGCAGCGCGTGCGGCGAGGAAATCGTCACGCCGATTGATTATTCACAGGGCCACAAGCAGGAGTACGTCGAAGACTGCCCCGTGTGTTGCCGAGCGAATCTGATTCACGTCGAGATCGACGGCGAGGGTGAGGTTTCCATATGGGCCGAGCTCGAATGAGTCCAGTTGTTAGGATTGCGGATTACATAGATCGGCGTCTTGAGCTAAGCTCTTAGCGACCATCCCACTGCCCGCATTCGCCCGATTTATGCCGCGACGAGCCGCCGTAGACCCGATCTCCGCATTGCGGCACGGCGGCTTTTTGCTCTATCTCGTCGCCGGCCTCGTCTCCAACTCCGGCAGCCAGATGCGGATCGTGGCCGTGCAGTGGGAGATGGTGCTGCGAGAACCGGACCGCGGCAAGCTGGCGCTTCTTTTGGCTTACATTGGCCTGGCGCTGGTGCTGCCGGTGATTTTGTTCGCGTTGCCGGCCGGTGCGGCGGCCGATCGCTTCTCGCGCCGCTGGCTGGTCATGATCGCGCAGCTTGGATTGGCTGTATGCGGCGTCGGCCTTGCATGGGCGTCATGGACTCAAGCACCGCTATTGCTAGTTTATTTCCTGCTATTCGGCACCGGCGCATTTCGCGCATTGGGCTGGCCTGCCTCGAGTGCAATCGTCACCGGCTTGGTGCCGGCGAAAGTATTTTCCAACGCTGCGACCTGGCGCAGCAACGCGTATCAGTTGGCGTCCGTGGTGGGACCGCTCGTTGGCGGGCTGCTCTTGAAGTGGTGGACGCCGGCTACGGTGTTGTTGATCGACGCGGCGTCGAGCTTGATCCTGGCCGCGTGCATGTTGTTCGTCCGACCGCGACCGCAAGAACGAGTCATCGAGCCACACTCGTGGAAGAGTCTTTTGCAAGGCATTCGCTTTCTGCGCAAGCAGCCGATCATCCTTTCGACGATGACGCTGGATATGGTGGCCGTATTGTTCGGCGGCGTAGTTGCACTGTTGCCGATCTTCGCGAGGCAGTTTTTCACTGACCCCGATCAGGCCGCTGTAGCTTTGGGCTGGATGCGAGCCATGCCGGCCCTGGGCTCGATTTTGATGGGCTTCATTCTGGCCTTGCGACCGCCGATTCAACGCGGCGGGCGGACGATTCTCGTGACCGTGACAACCTTCGGCCTGGCGACGATTGTGTTTGGTCTATCCACTTCGTTTGCGCTGTCGCTGGCGGCGCTGTTTATCTTGGGCGCCGCCGATAACATCAGCGTGGTCATTCGCCAAACGGTGCTGCAACTCTTGACGCCGGATTCGATGCGCGGCCGCGTCACCGCGGTAAGCGTGATCTTCATCGGCTCCAGCAATGAGCTTGGCGAGTTCGAATCGGGCATCGCGGCCTACTTGATGGGCCTCGTGCCGTCGGTGGTCTTCGGCGGGGTGATGTCGATTGTCGCAGTGGGCATCGTGGCCGCCATCTGGCCGCAGCTTTTGCGATTGGGTGCGCTCGACCAATTGACGCCACCGGAGCCATTGGAAGTGGTCGTGTAGCGCCCGGCGCAAAAGGCAATAAAAACCGAGCAGCGACGAATTGCTTGTCGGAGCCGGCGGCGACATCGTCGATTGACATTGAAATGCCGCGCGTTATGATCGCGCGTGTTGTTGGCGCTTCAGGAAGATATGTAGGGAGGAACACCATGGCCCTTTCAATGTTTGCGAGTCGCTCGGCGATAGGAACGATCGGCTTGCTGTTGATTTTCACGTTTTCCGCCGAGGCTCAGATTCCGGGCCGCGAGCGCACACGGCGGGTTGAAGGCGAACGAGACGAGTCTCGGGACCAACAGCGCCGCGACCGCCGGCCGCAGCGCGAGATTCCGCGCCGCACCGAATCGAGAACGCCGAACATCGATCTGCGCACGGGCACGTTCGAGTTGCGCCGCGAGATTTTTCGCGGCCCTCCGCGCCGCTCCCCACGCCGCGTGGCAGGCCGCTGGCGGCTGGGCATATGGACGGACAATGCGCCAGCCGGCCTGCGGATTCGCGAAGTCTCGCGCTATTCGCCGGCCTGGCGGTTCGGACTGGAGGAGGGCGATTACCTGATGGACGTCATGGGCTATCCGGTTGGTTTCTATGAAGGCGCGTATTATCCGCTGGCAGAGACGCTCAATCAGGTGACGCCGCCGGATGGTTGGATTAACATCCTTGTTTGGAACAAGCGCACGAACGCCGAAGAGACGATGTGGATGCAGGCCGAGCCGCGCGCCGGCTTTGGACCAAGCGAATCCAGCGAATGAGCGGGGTTAAGTCTCGCGCGAAAGGAAATCTTCAGCATGACTTGCGAATCTTGCGGCGCGACTGTGGCGGAGGACTCGGCGTTTTGCCCGCGCTGCGGTGCACAATTGAATAATGGCGAGGCCGCATCGCCCGAGGAGGCGATCGACGAGCAGCGAGCGCCCGGCGCCCAGCGGCTGCGGCCCGCTGGCAACCGCTCTGCGGGCAACCCTCCGGCCGAAGAGGAGTTGTGGACTGGCACCTATTCCGCCAAGGCAATGATCGGCCCGGCAATTGGGCTGGCCGTGCTTACAGTCATAGCCTTCGTCATCGGGGCGCTGCTGCCCCCAGCGGGATTGATTGGCGCCGGTATTCTCGCCGTCGTCGGCTGGGCGATACTCGGACTCGTGCTGCTTTATCGCCGAATGACCGTGCGGTATCGACTGACGACGTTCCGTTTCTTTCACGAGACAGGGCTGTTGAGCCGCACTCGGAACCGCGTCGAGGTCATCGATATTAACGACGTGACTCTTCGCCAGGGAATTATTGAGCGGATGTTTGACTTAGGGACGATCCACATTCGATCGAGCGATGTGACCCACCCGGAGATCGACCTGCCCGGCATCGAAAACGTGCGCGCGGTGACCGACCTGATTGACAATACTCGCCGTGCCGAACGGCAGCGCCGCGGCCTTTTCATGGAAAACATCGGCGGCATAGGATAGCTGGCACTCTGCCGCTCGCGCGTACGGTGTGTTATCATGACGGCAGTTGCCGGCGGGATGACGATGGCCGGCACTCAACCACTTGATCGGAGGCCCATACGATGAAAGCAATAATTACCGCTGCCTTGATTGGAGGAGTTTTCTTTATGCAACGGAACTTGTGGGCCGAAGAGGCTGACGCCGACGCAAAATCGCAATCGGGCGAAGCCACGCCGCTCAACCAGGAGATGAAAACGCTCGACGGCAAGAAGGTCAACCTGGCGAAGAAATACGACAATAAGGTCGTGCTTCTGGTGAATGTCGCCAGCAAATGCGGCTACACCAAGCAATATAAGGAGCTGCAAGCACTGCATGAGAAATACGCCGACGAGGGGCTAGCGGTGGTCGGCGTGCCATGCAATCAGTTCGGAGGCCAAGAGCCGGGCACGGCGAGCGAAATCGCGGATTTCTGCAAACAGAACTTCGGCGTCGAGTTCGACCTGTTGGCTAAGGTGGATGTGAACGGCCCCAACGCCGCGCCGCTTTACAAGTATCTCACCTCCGAAGAGACAAATCCTGAGCACGGCGGCAAGATCAAGTGGAACTTCGAAAAGTTCCTGTTCGATCGCGACGGCCAGCTCGTGGCCCGCTACGAGTCAAAAGTAAAACCCGATGCGCCGGAAGTGATTGAAGCGATCGAAGCCGAATTGGCGAAAAAGCCGTAAGTTGCGGCTACTGATGCGGTAATTCTCCGCGTCCTCTGCGCCTCAGCGTGAGATATTCGCCGCAAACATGGAAAAGCGATTCGACTGCGTCGTCGTGGGCTCCTGCGTGGTCGACGTGCTGGCGCGGCCGGTGCCGCTTTCGCAGCCGATTGGCCGCGGCCGCCTCGTCGAAGGCGAGCCGTTGCGGCTCACGACCGGCGGAATCGTCTCCAACGCCGGTATCACCTTGGCCCGGCTCGGCATGCGCGTGGCCGCGTTCACTTACGTGGGCAACGATGAATGGGCCGAGGTGATTCGCTCGCGCTATGCGGCCGAGGGAATCGACACCGCAAGGCTCATGACGCACCCGGAGCGGGCCACCAGCACGTCGGCCGTGCTGATTGATCCCAGCGGGGAGCGCAGCTTCTTGCATTGTGCAGGGGCGCCGCGCTCGTTGGAAAAGCAGGCTTTTTTGGAGCGGCTGGATCTGTTTGCGGATAGCCAGGCGATGCTGCTCGGCTATTACCCGCTAATGACTTCGTTGCAGGACGATTTGCCGGATGTGCTCGCTTCCATTCAGGCGCTGGGCTGCCTGACGGCTCTGGATTCAGCCGGCGACGGCGGCACAATGGACCCGCTGGCGCGCATCCTGCCGCATCTGGACTTCTACGTGCCCAATGAGAGCGAGGCGACGCATCAAACCGGGCGCGACGAACCTCGCGCGATGATCCAGGCCTATCGCGACGCGGGAGCACGGGGTTGGCTGGGCATCAAGCTTGGCGAGCGCGGCGCGCTGTTAAGTCCGCGGCCGGGTGAATTTATCGATGTCGCCGTGGTGAATCCGCCAGGCCAGGTTGTCGACACGACGGGCGCCGGCGATTGCTTCTACGGTGCGCTTTTGGCAGGCGTATTGCGCGGGCTTTCGCCGGCCGATGCTGGGAGGCTGGCCGCCGCGGCGGGCGCCTATTGCGTGACCGGGCTGGGCGCAACATCCGCAATCCGCGGGTACGAAGAAACCGCGCGGCTGGCCGGGCTACGTGGTTAAGCGTGCCGCATTTGCAGAGCATGCCGGGCAAGCCCGGCCGCTAATTCCAGAGGCGCAATCCAACTTCGACGCGGTCGCCTTTTATTAGCACAAATCTCGCGGGTGCGACGCCTCGTCGCATTGCTAGCAGCACGACAATTGCTCGGCTTGGCACGGACTCGCGCTTCTGATAATTTGCTCACCCGCGGTTGTGAAACACCAGGGAGACGCGCGGCATGGTTCGCGCGACAAGGGGAAAGGACTCAGGGATGCAGTTGTCACCCAATGTCGCCGGGCGCAAACCGGCGGCGTTATCCGAAGGGCCGACAGGGAAGGAGGCCGCCATGACAACCGAACACCAGGCGCAGCTTCGCGTGCACATTCGCTGGATGATCCGGCGCGACATGCCGGAGGTGCTCGAGATCGAACGGGGCGCGTTTGAGTTCCCCTGGTTCGAGGAGGAGTTCATCCGCTGTTTGCGGCAGCGCAATTGCATCGGCATGGTGGCCGAACATGCCGAGCGCGTCGTGGGCTTCATGATCTATGAGCTGCACAAGACGCGGCTGCACATCTTGAACTTCGCCGTGGCGAACGATGTGCGGCGGCGCGGAGTTGGCCGGCAGATGATCGAAAAGCTCGTCGGCAAGCTCTCCAGCCAGCGGCGCACCCGGATCAGCCTCGAAGTGCGCGAGACAAACCTCCCCGCCCAAGTTTTCTTTCGCTCAAGCGGCTTCCGGGCCACAAGCGTGCTGCACGATTTCTACGATGACTCGCCGGAGGACGCCTATCTCATGCAGTATTGCTACCCGTCCGAATCGACGGCGCTGGTCCTGCCGATGAACCGCATCGACCGGCTGGCGGGGTAGGGCAGTCGAGAGCTGAGAGCCAAGAGTCGAGAGCCAGGCTGCGGATGCTACCGTGACTCTGGCTCTTGACTCTTCACACTCGACTCTTGACATTCATCAGATTTCGACGATTGTCGCTTCTACGGCCGGCAATTCCACGACTGCTATGCTGTGCGGATTCGCGCGATAGATCGCGCCGGGATTCAGCACGACGGTCTCCCCGCGGCGGTCGATCGCGGCCACGTGCGTGTGGCCGTAGCAAATAAGGCGAAAGTCGCCGCTGTCGATCGTCTGGCGGAAGCGGCGGCCGTCGTGACTGTGCAATAGCGCCACCCTCACGCCTTCGAACTCCAGGTCGCCGAAGAGGCCGTGGCAAGCCTGGCCCGCGCGGGCAATTTGCCTGGCAAACTTCTCGTGGTCGCTGTCGCAATTGCCGAAGACGAAGTGCGCTGGCCAGGCGGCGAACAATTCCACTACGGCCATCGAGCCGATGTCGCCGCAGTGCAGCACGGCATCGACGCCGAGACTTTCAAACATCCGCACCGCGGGGCGCGTATTTTCGACATGGCCGTGGGTATCGCTGATGATTCCGAGTCGCACGATGGTTATTTCAATGCTTTCGCCTGCTTCAGGGCGGCAGCTTCAAATTCTGCCGGAGGATGGTATTGATGCTGTTCGACGTAGTGGGCAATTAACGTTGGAGCTACGTAGATCACATCTTGTGCATTAACTTCAATTTCCCCTGTGCCCGCCGCGTTGCCGCAAAGGTCGCATAAATGAAGCGGAGCAGAGATTCGAACTGGATGATGAACCAATTTGTGAAGTGCCCTTACCAATTCGACAGTCGGTTCGGACGTTGCAAATGGGTGCGCTTTATCCAACCAGCCGATGTTGAGACGATTCTCCTGAGGCGCGGCGGCAATCGGCGAATACTGATACGGTGTTAAATCTGGGAAATACATGGCTTAGGCTCATGTGTGACTGGTTGCGGTTTATTGTTATTGAGCTTCAAGTTGGCGTTCGATTTGCATAGCGCGTTCCCGTAGTCGACATTCCACTTCCACCACTGTATTGCCTTCAGCGAACAGCGTAAGAATCGGCCGGCCGGCTTCAATGAGCGTGTTGGCAGACGGTATGTCGGCAAGCATTGGCCAAGGTTTGTGCATGGCCTGTTGCAGCGTTTCCTCAACGAAGGTTTGTGACAACGTGATATCTCGCTTGGCGAACAAAATTGCCTTGCCATGTGAAAGGTCGGAATTAACTATCTGCACGGCCGGCAGTTTTTCGAACCCCGGCTGCCGCCACGCATCGATATGTGCGGCGATGGTAAAGAGGCCTGTTATCCGCTCGCAGATCTCCATCGAAGCGGTGTAGCGAGGATTGACCTCGATCGGCCAGACGCGGTTGTCGGCATCGAGTATGAAGTCGACACCGAACACGCCGACAAGCTCGAACCGCTCGGTAAGCACTTGGCCGATTCGCGTAATTAATTGCTCCGTAGTATCCTGGATCGGAAGCGGGCCGATCGACCCCGCATACTGAAATCCATGGGCACCGAGCCAGGTTTCGCCGATCAATTGGCGGGTGACTCCGATTAAACTTGCATTGCCGTCGTGAGCGGCAAACGCGGCAGCACACGGGATGCCGGCAACCCGCTTTTGGAAGCAAACATCATTAACCCCGTGCGAAGACTCGTTTTCGCTGTTCAATTCTCGTACTCCGCTTCCGCTGGCGCCGCGATAGGTCTTCGCGAGCCAGGAGCCGTCTAGCGGCAGGCCCTCAAGCGAAGAACGCGTTTCGGGAAACAACAGGCCGGCATCATTGAGTGCGCGGGCGAGCTCCCAAGGCGATCGGACGCGCTCGAGCACGTCGCCCGGATTGCCCCACAGCGGCGCGATCCAGGCCATTTGATCGATAAGTTCCGGATGATTTTCCAGCGCGCCGGTGTACATCCAGGCGACAGGCTCGACCGCGCGGAGCCAATCGAGAAGTCCATCCGGATACGGCGAGATGCGCGTCGTCGTGGCGATCGTGCGCATGTCGGCGTCGGCGAAGAGATCGGCAGCCAGCGGCCGAAAGCCGGCGCGAGCGGCCGACGCGGCGGCTGCGCGCGCGCTGGCGCCGACAATGGCAAGGGGCTGGGGGCTGAGGACTGGGGACTGCATCGGTAGGTCAGGCGTTCTAGCCTGACAGAACTTTGAGTCAGCCTGGATAGACTGGCCTAACTTCTATTCCAGGTCGAGGCGTTGGACGTGACAGTGGGGCATGGCGACTTGAATCCTTCGCGCTTCATCGTGGCTGACGTAGCGGCCGTCGACCTTCAACCATTCGAGCCCCGTCAACTTCGTGATGGGCGACAGGGTATCGGCCACCATCAAATTGCCGCACAGAGTTAGCAGCTTCAAGTTCGGTAGCTCGGTGAGGTAAGCAAGCGATTTGCGTGTGGCTCGGTTCACATCGGCCGGCGGCCGGCCATAGACCCATTGCATGACGGCGGTTGCCATAGGGTCGGGCCAGGCCGCTTCGGGTTCGCCGCCGCCGCCACGATACCACAAGTTAAGCTCGAGCCGGCGCAGGCGCTTGAGACCGCGCAAATTCGCCACAAGCTCCGGTGTGAGATTGTTGGCATGCACGGTCAGCGCTTCGAGTTGATGGGCGCTGCGAAACGGCGCGAACAGGTTATCAGCGAAGCCGCTGCCGCCGATCGACAGTGCTCTCAAGTGGGGTGCTGCCGCTATGTGGGCGATGCCGGCATCGGTCAAGTTGGAACTGCTCAGCTCAAGTGTCTTCAAACTCGGCGTCTGCGCGATCCAGCGCATATCGTCGTCGCTGAGGTTGCCGGTGCGTGCTTCATCGATCGTCAAAGTCTCCAAGTTCTTGAGTTCGGGCAAGAAGCTCAAGCCGCCCGAGGGAAACCGCGTGCCGCTGGCGAAAAGGCTCTTGGCGCTCACCAGCCGGCGTAGATCGTCAATCTGCTTCTTTGTTAGCGCGAGAGGTTGATTGATGTGGATTGCGCCGGCCGCTTCGGGCTGCAGGCCGAAGTTCGTCAGCTCTGCCTGCATCGACGCGATCGCGACTTCAGGCGAAACACTCACGTCCGGCGGCAATTGGGCACGAAGCGCCACGGTGCCCAAATCAACAATGATTCCCGCTTCTCGCACGCGGGCGATCGCCAGCTGCTCCTGTAGATTGGCGCGAACCCTCATCTCCTGTTCCAGCTGCGCCAGCGCACGATACGTGGCCGCGGTGCCTGCCACATCCAGAATCATTAGCTGGCGCAGCGGCTTCAGTTTAAGCAGCCCCGCATCGGTGACGCGCGTGCCGCGCAGCCGCAGCTCCAAAAGATCTTCCAGCGTCGCGACATGGTCTAGGGCATCATCGCCGATATTGCTACTGGACAGATCAAGGCGGAGTATCCAGTTGCAGCCGCGCAGCTTGCGAATCGCTTCTGCGTCAACGGAAGTACCGGTCAGGTTCACGTGCCACTGCGCTTCGCGCGGCTCGACGTAGCCGAGAAGACTCGAGATCCAGTTGGATCCGGGCGAAGGCTCGTCGGCCCAGCCGCAGGTGTCGACCGAGCCGCCCAGCCCGGCAATAAGGCTGCGAATTCTGGCTTTTCGTTGCTGGTACTGGCGCGCCTCGAACGGCAGCGCGGTGAGCAACACGCAGAGCGCTGTGATGACCACTAGCAACGTGCGCAGGCGATAGCGCGGTAGTAGCTTCCAACGGCGAAACATGTCACCCTGGTCCGCTGGTGCGTGTGATGCCCCGCCGCCATTATCCCGCAGCACGATAGAAATAGAAGCCGCAGACATCGCTGAAACGCGCAAGAGTTCAGCCAACCTGAGGCCGTGAATTCTGGCGAATTCAGCTACGCGCGAATCTACCGCTTGTCTTCGGGCCCGAAGCGGCCACGATACTCTTGGGCCGGATATTTTTGGACGTTCTTGACCATCTTCGCGCGCATGGCGCTCGACACATCGATGCCCAGCTCGTTAGCCAGAGCGAACGAGTAGCCGACGACATCGGCTAGTTCTTCCGCTACCTCGGAACGCTTCTCAGGATCGTCAGCAATGCGGCGGGACGCATCAGTTGAGAGCCATTGAAAATGCTCCATCAACTCGGCCACTTCAATCGCCAGTGCCATCGATACGTTTTTAGGCGAATGAAACTGCGACCAATCGCGCTCAGCGACGAAATCGGCGATGAGCTTTTTGAGCTCGGCAACTGTGGTGATTGCGTCGGAATCGGACATAGTGGAGTAGAGGAATAGTGGAGTGGTGGAGTGGAAAGCGCACTTTTTGCCACTCTACTCCACTACTCCTCTCCTCCACTACTGCACTTCCCAGAAGCCGGGCAGCGCCAGCTGCCGTGGCGGATGGCAGCGATCATGGTATCGCAGTCGGTAGCCGTCGGCCAGATGGGCCATCACTTCCAGCACCAAGAGATCGGCCCGGTTGATGACGTGCCGCGCGCTGCGATTGCCGAGCGATCCGATCAGCTCTTCGAGTACTTGCACATGTAGTTGCATCGTGCGCCGGGCCGAGATGCCTGCCTCGGCAAGCAGATTGGCAAGCGTATTCATCTCGTCGGCCAGGTTGCCGGCGCCCATCACGACGTACGCGCGGAGCATTTCGCGATAGTGAGATACGAGGCGGTCGGGTAGATCACATGATGAACAAAGAGGGGGAGACAAGGAGAGGGGGAGAGGCGGAGATTCAGTGACATCATTGTACGTCGAATCTCCCCCTCTCCCACTCTCCCCCTCTGCCACTCTTCCGTCGCGGATAAGCTCCAGCTCCGCGATCAGCGCCCGCTGCTGAGCAAGCAACCGCTCTGCTTCCTGGTGCTCCTGGGCGAGGCGCTGCTCGTCGGCCTGCACGAGTCGCCGGTGCTCGCGGACCAGCTGGCAGCGTTCGATGGCGCGTGCAAATGTCCACAGGAGCGATCGTGTCGTCGTTTCCGCGACGCAGCAATACGCATCGGCGCCGACTTCATAACACAGCGCGGTCATTTCCGACGACGGCGCCTTGCCGAGGATGATCATCGGCTCGTCATTGCCGCCGGCGCGAAGGCCTTCGATGAAATCGAGCGCGTCGAGCACGCCCGGTTCGTGGCTGGCCAGCACGGCGTCGAAGACTTCATTGCGAAGGTGCGCGAGGCCGGCCGTTACACCGACGGCCTCCTTGAGCCAGACCTCAGCGGCGCAATCGGCGGCGAAGGCCTCGGCCAGCCAGCCGCCCGTGCGGTGCAGTGTGGTGACGTACAGCACCTTCATCCGCGTGGGCATTTGGCCCCAGATCTTGATCGCCGGTCGCTTCGCGGAGGGACCGGTGGCTGTTTTGGTCGAAGGCATAGGCGTCATCGGGGTCGGGAGTCTTCCAAAGCCGCAGCAAACGAGTCAGCGCGCTTTTGACAATCAGCGCACTCAACCCAACAGGCGCACGATTCCCGACCCCTTGCCGCGTCGCGCGCCTAATTCGGCGGCGAAACTCTAGCGGCCGCAGTCAAAGCCGTCAACGTCGCCGCTGCTGGTGAAAGCGGCGATATGGCCGTAGAATTGGCGGCGCGGAAGCGGTCCGGCCCCGTGGAGACTTTGCTAGCATTGGCCATGCGAATTGCCTATCTGGATTGCGCGAGTGGGATCAGCGGCGACATGACGCTGGGAGCCTTGGTCGACGCGGGCGCCGACTTGGCGGCGATCCAGGCCGGCATCGATTCCCTTGGCCTGCCCAGCTGCCGCCTGGTGGCCAGCGACGTGAAGAAACGCGGTTTTCGCGCGACGCAAATCACCATCGAGCATGAGCCCGAGCACAAGCATCGCCATCTGCACCACATCACCGCGATGATCGACGGCAGCCGGCTGGGGGAATCACAGAGGCAGCTGGCCAAGCGAATCTTTCAGAAGCTGGCCGAAGCCGAGGCCAAAGTGCACGGCTCAACGATTGAAAAGGTGCATTTTCACGAAGTGGGCGCGGTCGATTCGATCGCCGACATCGTCGGATCCGCAATCGGGTTCGATTTGCTCGGTGTCGAGCGGATCGTGTGCTCGCCCGTGCCGACCGGCCGCGGATTCGTCGAGATTGCGCACGGCCGCTGCTCGATTCCGGCGCCGGCAACGGGCGAACTTTTGCGCGGCGTGCCGCTCGCGCCGCTGGATGTCGAAGGTGAGCTTACGACGCCAACCGGCGCGGCGATCGTCGCGGCACTGGCCGACGAATTCGGTCCGCTGCCCTCGATGACGGTGGAGCGAATCGGCTATGGCGCGGGCCAGAAGGACTTCGAACACCCGAACCTGCTGCGGATCCTGGTCGGCAATGCGCCAAAGTCTACAAGCGCAGCTGCGTCGGCGACCGACCGCCAGCCGCGCACCGAATCGATTGTTTTGCTCGAGACAAATCTCGACAATGCTGGGGGCGAGGAAATCGGACATGCCGTGGAACGACTGTGGGAAGCCGGCGCGCTGGATGTCACACTGACAGCGGTGCAAATGAAAAAGGGACGGCCGGGCGTGATCGTCGGCGTCCAAGCGCTGCCCGCAGACGCCGACCGGTTGGAAGGAATTCTCTTTGCCGCGACGCCAACGCTCGGCGTTCGGCGCTCGGTGGTGATGCGAAGCGTCTTGGCACGCGAAGCGGCGAATGTTGAAACGCCGTGGGGCCTGGTCCGGGGCAAGGTGGCCTTTCTGCCAGACGGCTCGCGGCGCTTCACGCCGGAATACGAGGAATGTCACCGGATTGCCGTGCGCGAGGGCAAGCCGCTGGCGGAGATCATGGCGGCGGCACACGCGACTTTTCGATCCACCGCGCTGTAGCCGGGGTCTTTGACCCCGGCATTAAAGCGCTGGCCTCACAGAGGCCGGCAACAGTCGATTTAGTTGCGATTCGATTGCGTCGAGGCCAGCGGCCGGAGCCTGGCAGGCGAAGTTCTGACAGATGTAGAGCACTGGCTCTCCGTCGCGAGACGTCTTGCCGGCGAAGAGCTCATCCAAATGTTGAGAACGGACCGCGTCATTTCCCGGCTTTGAATCGCGCGCCGCGAGCACGCTTCGCGGCAAATAGCGGCGCTGGATTGCGGCCAGCGCGGCCTTTGCGTCGTCGCGCGAAAAATCGCCAACCAGGACCAACTCATGCGCCGGCCCCAGGTAGCGATCCAGCGCCAGCAGCATCTGGCCGGCCGCCATCGGGGCGCGCTCCATAATCGGCACGGTGGCGGCAAGCGTATTCTCGGCTGCCTCCAAGTACTCACGGCGGCCGAGAAGTTTACCGAGCCGCAGCAATGCGGTGGCCGCTAGCGCGTTGCCGCTGGGTGTGCTGCTATCTGTAAGCTCTTTCGTGCGCGTGATGAGCTCCTCATGATCGGCGGCCGTGTAGAAGAAGCCGCCGCCGCTCGGGTCGGAGAACTTCTCGAGAACGATGTCCATGAGCCGAACCGCCTCATCGATGAGCCGTTCGTCGAAATTGGCTTCGTACAGGGTTACCAGCGAATTCGCGAGTGACGCATAATCGTCAAGATACGCATCCAGCTTGGCCTGGCCATTGCGATAGGTGTGAAGCAGGCGGCCATCATCGCCTCGCATCTTATTCAAAATGAATTTGGCGACTTCATCGGCCGTGATGACGTACTCCGGTTCGTTAAGCGCCGCGCCGGCTCGGGCCATGGAATTGATCATGAGCCCATTCCAGGCAACGATCACCTTGTCGTCGCGCCCGGGCCGCACGCGCTTCTCGCGGGCCGCGAAGAGTTTCTCGCGGCTCTCAGCCAGCTCGTCGGCCAGCTCCGCCGGATCGCGCCGCAAGATGGCGGCCGATTGCTCCAGCGTCTTCGGCAGGTTGAGAATGTTGCGCCCCTCGAAATTGCCGACGTCAGACACATCATACACGCGGCCGAACGTGACCCCGCGCTCTTCGCCAAGCACGGCCTCGATCTCCTCCGGCGTCCAAGTATAAAACAGCCCCTCGTGGCCTTCGCTGTCGGCGTCTTCGGTACTGTAAAAGCCACCCGCCGGGTCCGTCATGTCGCGAATCACATAGTTAAGCGTCTCGCGCAGCACGCGGGCATAGTTCTCATCGCCGGTCACGAGATACGCGTCGAGATATGCCTCGGCCAACAAGGCGTTGTCGTACAGCATTTTCTCGAAGTGCGGCACTAGCCAGCGGGCGTCGACCGAATAGCGGGCAAAGCCGCCACCCAGGTGATCGTAGATGCCGCCCGCCGCCATGCGGTCGAGCGTCAGACGAACCATGTTGAGCGGGGCCTGTTGACCGGTTCGCTGGGCGACGCGCACCAATAGCTGCAAGTCCATTGAATGGGGAAACTTTGGTGCGCTGCCGAAGCCGCCATAAGCGCTGTCGAACGCCCGGTGCAATTGGCTCACAGCGCGGTCGATGAGGCCGGAGTTCAAACTGCCCGCATCGCCGCCCGCGACCTCGCCGACGTTTCGTAGCTCGGCCGTGAGCTGCTCGGCGGCCGTGAGCGCATGTTCGCGGCGGTTTTTCCAGGCGTCGATTACCGCAGCCAGGATCTGGTCAAAGCCCGGCATTCCGCGCGAGCCCGAGGGCGGCCAGTACGTGCCGCCATAGAACGGCTTCAAGTCGGGCGTTAGGAACACGCTCATCGGCCAGCCGCCGTGGCCGGTGAGCATCTGCACCGCGTTCATGTAAATCTGGTCCAGATCCGGCCGCTCCTCACGATCGACTTTGATCGATACAAAGTTCTCGTTCAGCACGCGGGCGATCGCTTCGTTCTCGAAGCTTTCGTGCTCCATCACGTGGCACCAATGACAGGCCGAGTAGCCGATCGAAAGAAAGATGGGCTTCTCGTCGCGGCGCGATTTTTCGATCGCCTCCTGGCCCCAAGGATACCAGTCCACTGGGTTGTCCCGGTGCTGGAGCAGATAAGGGCTCGATTCGTTGGCGAGGCGATTCGTCATGGACAATGACTCATTCAATCCACCCGCCGCCGAGTACGCGCTGATTCTCGTCGGCGTCGTAGCACACAACTGCCTGGCCCGGCGTGACGGCGAACTGCGGCTCGTCGAACACGACTTGCAAACGCCGTTCCGCAAGCCGCGTCATCGTGGCTGGCTGAGCCGCCGCGTTATACCGGATTTGGGCGAAGCACCGCCGCCAGCTATTTGCATCTGCGTCCGCCGCCACGAACCAATTGCAGCCACGCGCGGTGAGCTCGCGCCGATATAATTCGTCGCGATCGCCGATCATCACGCGATGCGACTCCGGTTCGATTTGCACGACGAACTTCCGCTGGCCGAGCGCGACGCCCAACCCCTTTCGCTGGCCGACGGTGAAACCCTCGATGCTGGCATGGCGACCGATGACCTCTCCGGACGTCGACACGAGTTCGCCGGCCGTATCGCGATCGCTGCGCCGGCGCACAAATTCGTCGTAGCGCCCGCGCGTGACGAAGCAGATTTCCTGGCTATCCTTTTTCTCGGCGACGCGCAATCCCAAAGTAGACGCGATCCGACGGATCTCCGGCTTCTCGAAATTCCCAACCGGCAACATCATCCGCGGCAGTAGCTCCGGCCGGATGCCGAACAGCACGTACGATTGATCCTTCGCCGCGTCCACGCCGCGCAACAGCGAAGCGCGCCCATCGCGAGCTTCAAGTCGAGCATAATGGCCAGTCGCGACGAACTCCGCGCCGACGCTGTCGGCATAGTCAAAAAGCTTGCCGAACTTGATCCAGTTGTTGCATTGCACGCACGGATTGGGCGTGCGGCCTGCTGTGTACTCAGCCACGAAGTAATCGATGATCCGGCCGAACTCGGCCTGAAGATTGAGCGCGTAAAAAGGGATG